>NZ_RPSE01000376.1:0-6141 GCF_003949955.1 Streptomyces sp. WAC05292 | reverse complement strand
CGTCGTACGGCGGCGTAACCAGCCCTCCAGCACCGCTCGCTGGGCATCACTGACCGACAACGGCGCAATCTTCGGACCCGGACGACTCATGCCCAACTAACGATGAATCTCCGACTCAGGTCACTAGCAGGGTTTGGCCCGCACCCCGCCGGCCGCCGGGGGCTACGGGGTCAGGCCTGGTAGGAGGCCAGCTCGACGACCGTGATGTCGGACGGGGCTCCGACCCGGACCGGCGGGCCCCACGCGCCCGCGCCGCGCGAGACGTACAGCTGGGTGTCGCCGTAGCGCTCCAGGCCGGCCACGGTCGGGTTCGCGAGGTCGGCCAGGTACTCACCCGGCCAGAGCTGGCCGCCGTGGGTGTGGCCCGACAGCTGGAGGTCGACCCCGTGCCGGACCGCGTCGTGGATCACGACCGGCTGGTGGGCCATCAGGACGGCGGCGCGCCCGCGGTCGCGGTCCCCGAGGGCGGCCCGGAAGTCCGGGCCGGTGCCCTCCCGCTCCCCCTGGACGTCGTTGACGCCCGCGAGGTCGAAGTACGGCAGTGCGCGGCGCGCGTTCTCCAGCGGGGTCACGCCCAGCTCGCGGACGTGGTCGATCCACTGCTGCGCGCCGGAGAAGTACTCGTGGTTGCCGGTGACGAAGAAGGCGCCGTGCCGGGCGCGGAGCCGGGCGAGCGGCTCGGCCGCGGGCCCGAGGTCGGCGACGTCCCCGTCGACGAGGTCGCCGACGATCGCGATCAGGTCGGGCTGGGTGCCGTTGACGGCCTCGACGACGCGGGCGGTGTGCGCCCGGCCGAGGACCGGGCCGATGTGGACGTCGCTGACGACGGCTATCCGGAAGCCGTGCGCCGCGCGGGGCAGTTTCGCCAGCGGCACCCGCACCCGCTTCACGCTCGGCCCGCGCAGCACCCCGTACGTCCCGTACCCGACGGTCCCCGCCGCGGCGGCGGCCGCGGCGCCGGCGAGGGCGCGGGCGACGAACACCCGCCGGCTCAGGCCGGTCTCCCCCGCCCCCGCGTCCGGCTCGGCGGCGGAATCGGCTCCGGCGCCGGCAGCCGGCCCGGCGGCGGGCTGCGCCGGATCCCGCGGGCGCTCCGGGGGCGGCCCGCCCGCCGGAGCGGGCCGCACGGGCGCAGCCGCCGCGGCGGCCGGGGCCCCGGCGGACGCGGGCTGCGGCTCCGGCCGGGGCTCCGACTGCGGCTCGGGCTCCGGCTGCGGCTGCGGCTGCGGCTGCGCGTCCTCGGTCCGGGGCTCCGGCCCCGCGGCCGCGCCGCGCCGGGAGCCGCGCCGCAGCAGGGCCGCGCGCACCGGCTCCGTCACGAGGACGGCGATGCTCAGGTACAGCAGGACGGCCAGCCAGAGGTAACCCGGCCAGGCCACGGCCTGTTGGACCGGGAAGGGCGCCCCGGCGCGCCCCGCGGTGAGGGCGGCCAGGGAGAGGAGCGGCAGGGTGAAGGCGAGCACGGTGCCCGCCCGGCGGGCCGCCCCGCCCGGCCGCGTCGTGTCGCGCACCAGGCGGACCCACAGCCACCGGTGGACCAGCGCCAGCAGCGACAGCACCAGCAGGACGGCCGCGACGGCCAGGGCCGCGCTCATTCCGGCCGCTCCCCGCGCGCCTCGCGCCGCAGGGCGAGCACGCCGCGCAACCCGATCACACCAACGGCCGTCCCCAGGAGAAAGGACGACACCGCCAGGAGAAGGTGTACCCAGAAGTACGCCGTCGGCTCGCCGGCGGCGTCGAAGGCCAGGCCGCTGCCGTTCCTCCACAGGTTCCGGACGAAAGACACCCAGATGAACCAGCTCCACACTCCGAAGGCGAGCAGGAACCAGGAGGCGGCACGGCTGAGTTTCATGCCCCCAGTATCGGTTCGGTCCCCAGGACGGACGCGCCGGGGTGGGCTGTCCCGGCAGTGGTTCGCCCGACTTGGCCGGTCCCCGGTGGCGGGGAGCCGATCGGGATGTACTTTCACCTGCGTGTCTGCAAAGAAGACCGCGCTCGCGGTCCTGTCCGCCGCGCTGCTCGTCCCCTCGCTCCTGACGGTCCCCGCACACGCCTCGCCCCCCGCGCCGCCGGCCGACGGCAAGGGGCAGCCGCAGCGGGCGCCCGCCGCGCCCCCGGAGTCGATGTCCACCGTGGGCGGAGCGCTGCTCGGCAAGCCGGGCGTGCAGGTGAACCCGCTGGCGGGGGCGCCGGCCCTGCCGGCGACGCTCACCGGGCGGTCGTGGATCGTCGCGGACGCCCGCACCGGCGAGGTCCTCGCCGCGAACAACGCGCACTGGCGGCTGCCGCCGGCCTCCACGATGAAGATGCTCTTCGCCGACACCCTGCTGCCGAAGCTCCCCAAGGACCGGGTCCACCGGGTGACCTCGGAGGAGCTGGCGGACGTCGGCTCCGGCTCCAGCCTGGTCGGGGTGAAGGAGGACCTGGAGTACTCGGTGCACGACCTGTGGCTGGGGGTGTTCCTGCGGTCCGGGAACGACGCCGTGCACGTGCTGTCCGCGATGAACGGCGGCATCGAGAAGACCGTCCGGGACATGCAGGCGCACGCCGAGGAGCTCCAGGCCCTCGACACGCACGTGGTCTCGCCCGACGGGTACGACGCCGCGGGGCAGGTGTCGAGCGCGTACGACCTCACCCTCATCGCCCGCTCCGGACTGCAGAAGGCGGACTTCCGCGAGTACTGCGGCACGTCCAGCGCGAGGTTCCCCGGCCGGCAGGACGGCGGGACCCGCGAGTACTTCGAGATCCAGAACACCAACCGGCTGATGACCGGCGCGGGCGGGCTCTCCCCCTACAAGGGCATCGCCGGGGTGAAGAACGGCAACACCACGATGGCCGGCTCGACCTTCACCGGCACGGCCCAGCGCGGCGACCGCCAGCTCCTCGTCACGGTGATGAACCCGTCGGGCGGGCTGAACTCGGTGTACCAGGAGACCGCGGACCTCCTCGACTGGGGCTTCGCCGCGGCCGGCAAGGTCAAGCCGGTCGGCGAGCTGGTCCCGCCGAAGAGCGCGGACACCTCCTCCTTCGGCTCCCCCGCCCAGACCCACGACCGCGAGCCGGCCGCGGCCGGCGGCAAGGAGGGCGGCCGCGGGGCCGCCCTCGCGGTCGCCGCCGGCGCGCTGGCCCTGGTGGCCGGCGGGTCGTACGCCTTCAACCGGCGCTTCCCGGCGGGCCGTCGCCGCCGTCCGGACGACGAGCTGCTGCCGTAGCCGTCCAGGCCGCGCAGAGCAGCAGGAGCTTCGCGGTGAAGTTGATCCACAGCAGGAGGGCGACGGGCACGCCGAAGGCGCCGTACATGCTCTTGGCGGCCACGCCCCGGATGTAGCCGCCGATCAGCAGCTTCAGCAGCTCGAAGCCGACCGCGCCGATCAGCGCCGCCTGGACCAGCGCGCGGCGCGGCGGCTCGACCCCGGGGAGCAGGGTCAGCAGGTACAGCAGGAGCAGGAAGGCGGCGAGGACGCCGACGAGGAACGCGCCGCCGCGCAGCAGCAGTCCGCCCGCGCCGTCCTGCGGGACGCCCAGCGAGGAGCCGGCGCGGCCGACGGCGCTGGAGCCGATGATCGAGGCGGCGGCCGAGGCGAGGACGGCCGCGCCGAGGCCGAGCAGGACGAGCGCGTCCTTGCCCTTGCGGACGACCGGGTTCTCCCCCTCGTCGTCGTCCTTCTCCCACACGGCGCGCAGGCACTCCCGCATGGAGCCGACCCATCCGACGCCGGTGAACAGCAGCAGCGCGCCGGCGACGACGCCGATCGTGGCGGCGTTCGCGACGAGTCCGGGCAGGTCCAGCTGGTCGGAGATGCCGGGGACCTGCTCGGCGAGGCGCTGCTGGAGCTTGTCCAGCTCGTCCTCGCCGAGAGTGGCCGCGCCGATGGCGGCGGCGACGGTGATCAGAGGGAACAGCGCGAGGAAGCTGATGAAGGTGATCGCGGCGGCGAGCCGGCTCCAGTGGACGCGCTCCAGGCGCTGGTACGCGTACCAGGCGGGGGTCTGCATGAGCCGGGCGGCCGCCGGGCCGACCACGGGGAGTTTCGTCAGCCATTCCATACGGTCACCGTAAAGGAGCCGACGGAAATAGCCGCGATTGCCGCTTTCGCGCACTACGGTCGTCGTTTGTGACTTTCCGCCCGGGCCTTCACCCGTTCCCGCGCCTGGTCCTGCGCGCCGTGCTGTTCCGCACCCGTCGCACCCTGCGCCCGCTGCGCCGGGAGGCGCGACGGCGTCAGGACTGCCGGGGGGCCGTGTCGGCCGCCGTCCCGGCCGCCTCGTCGACGGGCGAGCCCGGCTGCGCCGGGACGGCGCCCGCGGCGGCGTTCCCGAAGGGGTACTCGCGCAGTTTGCGCCAGACGCCGTCGGAGCCCTGCTCGTAGAGCGCGAAGCCGGTGCAGTCCCACGCGGCGCGGTAGTCGGCGAGCTCGGCGAAGGCCCGGTCCATGGCCTCGTCGGGGATGCCGTGGGCGACCGTGACGTGCGGGTGGTAGGGGAACGCGAGCTCCCGGTCGAGCGGCCCGGCCGGATCGCGGACGAGGCCCTGGAGGCTGGTGCAGCCCTCGCCGCCCTCCGCGACCCGGACGAAGACGACCGGGGAGAGCGGGCGGAAGGTGCCGGTGCCCTCGAGGCGCATCGGGAAGGTCCCGAAGGTCTCCGCGACCCGCGCGAGGTGGGCCCTGATCCGCGGCAGCCGCTCGGCCTCGACCTCGGTCGGCGGGACCAGGGTGATGTGCGTGGGGATGCCGTGCGCGGCAGCGTCCCCGAAGCCGGCGCGCAGCTGCTGGAGCTGGCTGCCGTACGGCTCCGGGACCGCGATCGAAACGCCGAGCGTTACGGTCCCCACGTATCTCTCCTTGGTCGTCTGCGTCTGCCGGCTGCGTGCTGTGCCGCCCGGCCCCAGTGTGGGGCCAGGGTCCCACGGATGGCCAGGGCCCTTCCGTCCCGCCGGAGGGCCCCGAGGCCCCCGTCAGTGCTTGGCGGGGAGGAATCCGAGCCGGTCGTAGGCCTGGGCGAGGGTCTCGGAGGCGACGGCGCGGGCCTTCTCGGCGCCCTTGGCCAGGATCGCGTCCAACGTCTCGGGGTCGTCCAGGAATTCCTGGGTGCGCGCCCGGAAGGGTGTGACGAAGTCGACCATCACGGCGGCCAGGTCGGTCTTCAGGGCGCCGTAGCCCTTGCCCTCGTAGCGGGCCTCCAGGGCCGGGATCGCCTCCCCCGTGAGGGTGGAGTAGATGGTGAGCAGGTTGCTGACGCCGGGCTTCTTCTCGGCGTCGAAGCGGATCTCGGTGTCCGTGTCGGTCACCGCGCTCTTGATCTTCTTCTCGGTGGCCTTGGGCTCGTCGAGGAGGTTGATCAGGCCCTTGGGCGAGGACGCCGACTTCGACATCTTGATCGCGGGGTCCTGGAGGTCGTAGATCTTGGCGACCTCCTTGACGATGTGCGCGGCGGGGATGGTGAAGGTCCGGCCGAAGCGCTGGTTGAAGCGCTCGGCGAGGTCGCGGGTCAGCTCGATGTGCTGGCGCTGGTCCTCGCCGACCGGGACGGCGTTCGCCTGGTAGAGCAGGATGTCGGCGACCTGGAGGATCGGGTACGTGAACAGGCCGACGCTGGCGTTGTTGACGCCGCCCTTGGCGGACTTGTCCTTGAACTGCGTCATCCGGCTGGCCTCCCCGAAGCCGGTGATGCAGTTCATGACCCAGCCGAGCTGCGCGTGCTCGGGGACGTGGCTCTGGACGAAGAGGGTGCAGCGCTCGGGGTCCAGGCCCGCGGCGAGCAGCTGCGCGGCCGAGAGCCGGGTGTTCGCGCGGAGTTCCTTCGGGTCCTGCGGCATGGTGATCGCGTGCAGGTCGACCACCATGTAGAACGCGTCGTGCGTCTCCTGGAGTGCGACGTACTGGCGGATCGCTCCGAGGTAGTTCCCGAGGTGGAACGAGCCGGAGGTGGGCTGGATGCCGGAGAGCGCGCGGGGACGGTCAGAAGCCATGGGCCCATTCTCTCAGGTGCGGGGGCCGACTCCGGCCGTTCGGCGGCCGGAAGCCGCCGGTCCGGGGCCGGGCCGGGCGGACCCCGGCGGCGCCGGCGCCGGGGGGCCCTGCCGCGGCAGTGCCCGCCCGGCCGCGGGCGGGTGGCCGGATACCGCCCCGGCCGGGCGAC
>NZ_RPSE01000375.1:0-6173 GCF_003949955.1 Streptomyces sp. WAC05292 | reverse complement strand
CCCCAGCACCGCACCGCCCCGGCCGCGGCAGTCCTGGCCGCCGTCCTGCTGCCCGCCCTGACCGCCTGCGGCGGCGGCAGCGCGGCCGCCGGGGCGGGCAGCCCGTCCGTCTCCGGACCGGCGTCCTCGGCCGCCGCGGCGAACCTCACCGTCCTGGCGGCCTCCTCCCTCACCGACGTCTTCAAAACGGCCGGCGCGGCCTACGAGAAGGCGCACCCGGGCAGCCGGATCACCTTCTCCTTCGCCGGCTCCCAGGAGCTCGCCGCCCAGGTCAGGCAGGGCGCCCCCGCGGACGTGCTCGTCACCGCCGACACCAGGACGATGGACGGCCTCGCCGCCGAGACCGCCGCCCCCTCGGTCATCGCGAAGAACCGCCTGGTCATCGCCACGGGCAAGGGCAACCCGTTCAAGATCGGAGGGCTGAAGGACCTCGCCGACAGCAAGATCAAGGTGGTGCTCGCCGCGCCCGAGGTCCCGGTCGGCCGCTACAGCCGCCGGATCCTCGACGCGCAGCAGGTCCGGGTGGCACCCGTCTCGGAGGAGCCCAACGTCCGCGCCGTGCTCGGCAAGGTCGAACTCGGCGAGGCCGACGCCGGCCTCGTCTACGCGACGGATGCCGCCAAGTCCGCCGGCAAGGTGGCGACGGTGGACATCCCGGACGGGCAGAACGCCGTCGCCTCCTACCCGGCCGCCGCGCTCAAGCAGTCGAAGAACGCGGCGGCCGCCGCCGCGTTCACCGCCTGGCTGAGCGGCCCGGAGGCGCAGAAGATCCTCCAGGACGCCGGCTTCCAGAAGCCGTGACCGCCGCCCCCGCGCCCGAACGCCCGAGCCAGGAACCATGAGCAGACACCGCACCTCCCGCAACCGGCCGCCCGCGGCGCTGGCGCTGCCCGCGCTGCTCGCCGTCGTGTTCCTGCTGCTGCCCCTCGCCGGGATCCTCGTCCGCACGCCCTGGTCCGAACTCGGCGGCCACCTCGGCAGCCCCGGCGTCCTCGAAGCGCTGCGGCTCTCGCTCGTCGTGTCGTTCTGGGCGCTGGGCCTGTCGCTGCTGCTGGGGGTGCCGCTGGCCTGGCTGCTGGCACGCGTCGACTTCAGGGGCAAGGCGTTCGTGCGGTCTCTGGTGCTGCTCCCGATGGTGCTGCCGCCGACCGTGGGCGGTGTGGCGCTCCTGCTCGCCTTCGGACGGCGCGGACTGCTCGGGCCGTGGCTGGAGGACGCGTTCGGCCTCACCCTGCCGTTCCACACGTCGGGGGCGGTCCTCGCGGCCACGTTCGTCGCCATGCCGTTCCTGGTGATCAGCCTCGAAGGCGCGCTCGGCGGCCTGCGGCCGAGCTACGAGGAGACCGCCGCCTCCCTGGGGGCCACGCCGGTCCGGGTGTTCTTCACCGTCACCCTGCCGATGGCGGCTCCGGGCCTCCTGGCCGGGGCGGCGCTGACCTGGGCCCGCGCGCTGGGCGAGTTCGGTGCGACCATCACCTTCGCGGGCAACCTGCCCGGCACCACCCAGACCCTCCCCCTCCAGGTCTACCTGCTGCTCCAGGACCGGCCGGAGGCGGCGACGTCCGTCTCGCTGCTGCTGCTCGCGATCGCCATGGCCGTGCTGATCGCGCTGCGGGGACGCTGGACGGGCGCCCCGCTCCCGCGCCGCCGGCCGGCGCCGCAGCTCCCGGAGGACGCCGCACCGCAGGCGCCGTACGAGGCCGGGGAGGCGCCCGCGGTCCCCTGCGACGGCGAACGCTGGCCCCTGCACGCCGCGGTCACCGGGTACACCGAGCTCACCCTGGACGCCGCGCCCGGCACCACCATCGCCGTCGTCGGCGAGAACGGCGCCGGAAAGACGACCCTGCTGCGCGCCCTCCTCGGGCTGACGCCGCGCGCCGAGGCCGAACTGCGGCTCGGCGACACCGACGTCACCGCCCTGCCCCCGCACCGGCGCCGGGTCGCCTGGGTCCCCCAGGACGGGGCGCTGTTCCCGCACCTGAGCGCCCTGGCCAACACCGCGTACGGGCTGCGGGCGCGGGGAGTGCCGCGGGCGGAGGCCCGCCGGGAGGCCCTGCGGTGGCTGGAGCGGCTCGGCGTCGGCGACCTCGCCGGCCGCAGGCCCGGCCAGCTGTCCGGCGGGCAGGCCCAGCGGGTGGCGCTCGCGCGGGCGCTCGCCGCCCGGCCGCGGCTGCTGCTGCTCGACGAGCCGCTGGCCGCCCTGGACCAGGCGACCCGGGCCCGCGTTCGGCATACGCTGCGCGCGCACCTGGCCGGGTTCGGCGGGGTGTGCCTGCTGGTGACGCACGATCCCGTCGAGGCGGTGTCGCTGGCCGACCGGGTGCTCGTCCTGGCCGGCGGGCGGACCCTGCAGGACGCGCCGCCCGCCGAGGTGGCCCGGCATCCGCGGTCGCCGTGGGTGGCGCGGATGCTGGGCCGGAACGCCTGGGCCGGGACCGCGTCCGCCGAGGGGCTCGCGCTGCCCGGAGGGGGCCGGCTGGTGGTGGCCGAGACGCTGCCCGCCGGGGCTCCGGCGCTCGCGGTCATCGGGCCGGAGGCGGTGTCGGTGCACCGCGAGCGGCCCGCCGGCAGCCCCCGCAACGTGTGGCCGGGCAGGGTACGGGAGATCACCTCGGTCGGCAGCCGGCTCCGCGTGCTCGTCGCCTCGCCCGGCGTGCCCGACCTGGTCGCGGAGATCACCCCGGACGCGGCCGCCGAGCTGGGACTGGCCGACGGGGCGCAGGTGTGGGCGAGCGTGAAGGCCACGGAGGTGACCCTCGTCGGCCTGTGACGCGCCGGGGGCCGCCGTCAGGCGGTGATGCGGGCGGTGAGGGCGTCCAGGTTGGCCAGGGCGCGCTCGACGCGCTCCTCGACGGTGAGCGTCTCCTCGTAGGTGCGGGTCCGCAGCTTGGGCAGCCGCTTGCCGCGCAGGTAGAGGGAGCAGGCGAGGTCGGCGCAGACGTACGAGCCGACGGTGTTGCCGTCGCGGCCGCGGGCGCCCGCGAGCGGGGCGACGAGCAGGGACACGCCGGAGGCGGCGTGCGCGGTCAGGCAGATCTGGCAGACGCTGGACCTGACGGCGCTGGTGCGCTGGGTAACCGGGACGCGGAGGCCTATGCCGGTGGCGGACCCGTCGGCGCCGCGGCGCACGAGGTAGGCGCGCAGCGGGGCCGCGGGGTCGACCCAGCCGAGGAAGTCGAGGTCCTCCCAGGGGAGTTCGCCGAAGTTCGGCGGGAGCTTCAGCCGCGAGGCCTCGCCCTTGGTGCAGTTGACGAAGGACGCGCGGATCTGCTTCTCGGTGAGTGGTTCCATGGGAGGCCACGGTACGTGGCCATGGCAATGATCTTCATCCGGATTTTCCGTGCCGCCTGCCACGGGCCGCCCCGCGGGCCGCGCCTCGCGGGCCTGTCCTCACGGCCCGGCGGGGTGCTCCGGCACGGCGAACTCGCACCAGACGCACTTGCCTTCGCCCCGGGGCTGCACGCCCCAGTCCTGCGCCAGTTCCTCCACGAGCAGCAGTCCGCGCCCCGAGACGGACCAGTCGCCGGCCTGGCGGCGGTGCGGCAGGGCGCTGCTGGAGTCCTCGACCTCGATCCGGATGCGGCCCTCGGCGGTCATGCGGAGGCCGACGTGGCCTCCGCCGTCGGTGTGGACGAGGGCGTTGGTCATCAGCTCGTCCGCCGCCAGCTCGATCTCGTCCGTCAGCTCGCGGGCGCCCCAGGCCGCCGCGGCCGCCCGGATCAGGTGCCGGGCCGTCGACGGGCCGTGCGGGTCGCCGGGCGCGAGGCGCAGCCGCAGGGGGCCGCCGCCGCGCGGGGCGGGGGTTCCGCGGCGGCGCAGCAGGAGCAGGGCCATGTCGTCGCGTCCGCCCGCTTCGCCGGTCAGGTCGCACAGGACGTCGGCCAGCTCCTCCACGTCGGCGGGGCCCGTGCTGACGGCCCGTACGAGGTCGCGCATGCCGGCGGCGCGGTCGGAGCCGCGCCGCTCCAGGAGGCCGTCCGTGCACAGCACGAGGGTGTCGCCGGGGTGCAGTTCGACGCTGGTGACGGGGTAGCCGGTGCCGGCCCCGGGCTGCTCGTGCGGCGGTGCTCCGAGGGGCGGCCCCCCGGCTACGGGGACGGTGTGGCAGGTGCCGTCGCCGCGCCGGACCAGGGGGTCGTGGTGCGCGGCCCGGACCATGCGCAGCATGCCGGTGGCGAGGTCCATCTCCGCGTAGGTGCAGGCCGCCACGCGGTCGGTGGCGAGGTCGTGCAGGAAGGCGGAGGCCCGCGCCATGGCGGTGTCGGGGGTGTGGCCCTCGGTGGCGTACGCGCGCAGGACGATCCGCAGCTGGCCCATGACGGCGGCCGCGTCGGTGTCGTGCCCCTCGACGTCGCCGATCATCACGCCGACCCGGCCCTCGCCGAGCGGGACGACGTCGTACCAGTCGCCGCCGATCTTCCGCCCCATCCGCGCGGCCCTGTAGCGGACGGCGATCCGGGTGCCGGGGACGTCGGGGATCCGCCGCGGCAGCATCGCCCGCTGCAGGCCCTCCGCGAGGTCGTGCTCCTGCTCGAACAGGATGGCGCGCTGGAGGCTCTGGGCGATGCCGCTGCCGAGGGCGACGAGCAGGTTGCGCTCCTCGGCGGTGAAGTCGCCCTCCCGCCGGTAGAGCAGGCCGAGGGCGCCGATGGCGCGGCCCTGCGCGATCAGCGGCAGGTAGACACCGCTGTGGACGGCCAGCGGCTCGATGTACTGCCACAGGTCGGGGAAGCGGAGCCGGAACTCGTCGCGGGAGGCGACGAAGACCGGCTGCAGGCTGCGGACGGCCTCGCTCATGGGGAAGCGGGCCTCGACGCGGGTGTACTCGATCTCCGGGACGTAGGTGCCGAGCTGGCCCTCGGCCACGAGGTGGATGCGGCCCCCGTCGACGATGCCGAGCATCACGCTGACGGCGCCGAGGTGGCCGAGGGCCTCCGGGTCCTTCAGCACGTCGGTGACGTCGTTGACGGTGCGGGCGTGCGCGAGGATCGCGGTGGTCCGCTCGACGACGCCGGTCATCCGGCGGCGACCCTCGTCGCGGTCCCCGCCGGCCCCGGACTCGCGGGGGTCGTGGGCGGCGTCGCGGATGATCCCGATGATCCGGTACGGGCGGCCGCCGGGCTCGCGGAGGATGTGCCCCTGGATGTGGGTCCAGGCGGCGGTGCCGTTGCGGCGGCGGCGCCGGACGTACGCCCCGTAGTGGCTGCGCCCGTCCTTGAGGGCCTGCGCCACGCGGGCGTCGAGGCGGGCCTCCTCGGGGGGTGCGAGGCGGACGCGCAGCCCGGCCGGGGTGCCGTTGAACTCGTCCGCGCGCAGGCCCAAGACCTCGAGGGCGGTTTCGTCCAGGTGCATACGCCCGCTGTCGAGGTCCCAGTCGAAGGTGCCCATGTGGTTGAGCGCGAGGCTGGTGTCCGGCCGCGCCGGCCACTGGACCTCGGGGCTCGGTCGCCTTTCGGCCATGCTGCCAGGGTCTCACCGATCGGCGCCGCGCGCGGGGATCCGCGGGCGGCGCGACAATCCGGGTATGGACGGTCCCCTGGTGGTCGTGGAGCGTGAGGTGGCCGCTCCGGCGGAGCGCGTGTGGCGGGCGCTGACGGACCTGGAGGCGATGCCGCGGGTGCTGTCGGGCGTGGAGGCGGTGCAGGCGCTCACCCCTGGTCCGTTCGGGGTGGACACCCGGTGGCGGGAGACGCGCCGCATGTTCGGCGCGCGGGCGACACAGGAGATGCGGGTCAGCGCGTGCGAGGCGCCGCGGCGCTACGTCGCCGAGGCCTTCGACTCGGGGGTGCGCTACGCGTCGGAGTTCAGGGTGGAGGAGCGGGCGCCGGGGCGCAGCGTCGTCCGGATGGCGTTCTCGGCGTCGCCCGCGCCGGGCGGGAAGCCGCCCGGTGTTTTCCTGCGGCTGCTGAACCGGCTGGGGACGCGGGCGGTGGCCCGGGCGGTCGCCAGGGATTTGGCGGACGTGGCCGCGGCCGTCGAGGCGGCCGGGCCCGGCTGACGGCCGTCACGGCCGGGGCGCACCCGCGCCGCGTGCCGCCGTGCTAGGTGTATTGACCCGGGAGGTTGTGGACGGGTGGTGCAGGTCTCGGTTGTGGGGTCTTGAACGGGTGAGGGCCTTCCGGGTTCGGTGTGGATTGCGACGTCTACACCGACCAGAAAGGCCCTCGTGCCCC
>NZ_RPSE01000374.1:0-6175 GCF_003949955.1 Streptomyces sp. WAC05292 | reverse complement strand
CCCCGACCCCGCGGCCCGCGCCGCCGCACTCCTCGCCGCCCGCTGCGCCCGCGTCCCCGGCCTGCGCCGCCGCATCCACGACGTGCTCCTCCCGGTGGGCGCGGCCGCCTGGGCGCCGGACGCCGACTTCGACCCGGCCCGGCACGTCTTCCTCGTCCGCACCGACGACCCGTCGGCCGCCGCCGGCCCGCTGATGGCGAGGCCGCTGGACCGGGACCGGCCCCCCTGGGAGGCGCACGTCCTGGCGGGCCCCGACCCGCGCTCCTTCTGCGTCCTGTTCAAGTTCCACCACGCGCTGGCCGACGGGCTCGCCGCACTGGTCCTGGCCGCCCACCTCTTCGACGAGGGACCGCCGCCCGGCCGGAGCACCCCGCGGCCCGTCCCCGCCCCGGCCCCGGCCGGGTCCCTGCGCAGCCTCCAAGGCGCCCTCGCCGCCCGCCTCCAGGGCGTCGGCCAGGCGCTGGAGATCGGTGCCGCGGTGGCCCGCTCGGGCCTGCCGATCGGAGTGCCCGCCGCCCTGACGGCCACCGCGGGCGGAAGCGGCACCCGCGCGGTGGCCGCCCTGGCCCTCGACCTCGACGACGTCAACCGCATCCGCAAGGTCGCAGGCGGCACCGTCAACGACGTCCTGATCACCCTCGTGGCGGGAGCCCTGCGGCGGTGGCTGGCCGACCGGGGCAGCCCCGCCGCCCCCGGGGCCGGGCCGAGGGCGCTGATACCGGTCTCCCGCCGCAGGCCCGGTACCGGCGCGAAGTACGGCAACCGGCTCTCCGGCTACCTGCTGCGGCTCCCGCTCGACGAGCCCGACCCGCTGCGCCGGCTCCAGCGGGTGCGCAGCGGCATGGACCGCAACAAGGACGCCGGCCCGTCCCGCGGGGCCGGGGCCGTCGCCCTCCTCGCCGACCACGTCCACCCGCTGGGGCACCGGCTGGGCGGCCCGCTGGTGGCGCAGGCGGCGCGGCTGCTCTTCGACATCCTGGTCACCAGCGTCCCGCTGCCCGGGTTCACCTTCTCCCTCGGCGGCAGCCGGGTCCGGGAGGTCTACCCGCTGGCGCCGCTGGCACAGGGGCACGCGCTCGCCGTCGCGGTGTCCACGTACAAGGACACCGTCCACTACGGGCTCGTCGCCGACGCGGAGGCCGTCCCCGACCTGGCCGCGCTGGCCGAGGCGCTCCGCACCGAGCTGGAGGACCTCGTCCGCGAGGTGTTCTGACACCCCGTCCGGGCCCGGCCGACGCAGGCCCGGCCGCCCCGGGCGGGCCCGGACGGGGCGGGAGGAGGGGCCGGCTCAGGCGGACGGGGCGGCGGCGTGCGCCTCCGCGCCGGAGGCCGCCCGCCCGCCCGCGGCGGCGAGCAGCCCCGCCCAGTCCGGGATCTTCACCGAGCGGCGGCCGAGCGACCGGCCCAGATCGGCCTCGGCGGCCTCGATGGCCAGCCACCCGGCCCACTCCACGGGCCGCAGCCCGGCCGCGCGCAGCGCGTCCAGCGGGTCGCCCGGCAGCTCGCGCCGGGCCAGGGCGCCCGCGTCCTGGAGGAGGGAGGAGGCCGTCTCCTTGGCGCACGGCCGGTTGGTGCCGATCACCCCGGTCGGGCCGCGCTTGATCCAGCCGGCCACGTACTCCCCGACCGAGGCCCGGCCGGCCCGCAGGACCCGGCCGGCCGCGTGCGGGACGGTCGCCTTCGCCGGGTCGAAGGGCAGCCCGGGCAGCGGGACGCCCTGGTAGCCCACCGAGCGCAGCACCAGCTCCGCCTCGACGTCCTCGTACGCGCCGGTCCCGGTGACGCCGCCGCGGCCGTCCGGCGCGGTCCTCTCGAAGCGGAGCCCGGCGGCGCGCCCGCCGGGCCCGGCGAGCACCTCCACCGGGCGGAGGTAGAAGCGCAGCGCGATGCGGCGTTCCGCGGGGCCGGCCGGGCGGTCCGCGCCGGGCTCGGCCCAGCCGCGGAGCACCTCCAGGTTGCGCCGGGCCACCGCGGGCAGGGCGGCGGCCCCCTCCGGCCCCGCCGCGTAGGCGGGGTCGAGCGCCAGCTCGGCGGGGTCGGCCAGGGCCGAGGCACCGGGCAGCGTGCCCAGCTCGCGCAGCTCCTTGGTGGTGAACCTGGCCTGGGAGGGGCCGCGCCGGGCGACCATCGACACCGCGCGCACCCCGCTCTTGGCCAGGACGCCGAGCGCCGGCTGCGGCATGTCGGTGGGCGCGAGCTCCGGTTCGCCCCGGGCGAGCATCCGGGTGACGTCCACGGCGACGTTGCCCGCGCCGACGACCACCGCGGAGCGGACCCCGGACAGGTCGAAGGCTCCGCCCGCGGCGTCCGGGTGCCCGCTGTACCAGGCCACGAACTCCGTCGCGGAGTGCACGCCGGGCAGCTCCTCGCCGGGGATCCCCAGCAGCCGGTCGCGGGCGGCCCCCACGCAGTACACGACGGCGTGGTACAGCTCCAGCAGCCGCGCGGCGGACAGCTGCGGCCCGCCGACCTCGACGTTGCCGAGGAAGCGGATCCGCTCGTCCTCCAGCACGGTGCGCAGGCTGCCCTGCAGCGACTTGATCTTCTCGTGGTCGGGGGCTACCCCGTACCGCACGAGCCCGTAGGGCGCCGGCAGCCGGTCCAGGACGTCGACGCGCACGCCCGGCACCTCCCGCTGCGCGACCAGGGTCTGGGCGGTGTAGACCCCGCTCGGGCCCGACCCGACGACGGCGACACGAAGCACGGCGGTACTCCTCCCGCAGGGATCTCCAGCATGGCACCGCGGCGGCGGGCCGTCAGCCCATGGCCCGCATCCGGTGGATCTCGGCGCTCTGCGTGGCCACGACCTCGTTGGCCAGCTCCTCGACGGCCGCGTTGTTGCCGCCCTTCAGGACCTCTCCGGCCATCGTGAGGGCGCCCTCGTGGTGGCGGGTCATCAGGGTGAGGAAGAGCCGGTCGAAGTCGGCGCCGCGGGCCGCTTCGAGTTCCTTCAGCTGCTGCTCGGTGGCCATGCCCGGCATCGCGCCGTGGTCGTGGCCGCCGCCGCCGTCGGCGCCGGCGGGCCCGGGATGGCGGGCCAGCCAGGCCCGCATGACGGCGATCTCCGGCGCCTGCGCCGCCGAGATCCGCTCGGCCAGCCGCCTGACGGCGTCCTTTGAGGCTCTGTCCGGGGCGAGGGCGGTCATCCGGATGGCTTGTTCGTGGTGTTCGACCATGTGCCGCATGTAGGCCCGGTCGGCGGCGTTGGGGCTGTCGTCGGGCCGGCTGCGGGCCGCCTCCTCGGGGGAGAGGGTGCGCGCCTCCTCACCGGGCCTGCCTGGGGCGATGACGGCGGCCGCGTCACCGGAGGGGGGCGTGCGCCCTTCTGCCGTACAGCCGGTGAGGGTGAGGAGGATGCCGGCGGCCGCCGCGGCGGGACTGAGGAGCCGGCGGATTCGACCGGGTAAGCCCTTTGCCATGTCCATGGTAAGGAACATACTGCCGTCGTCCGCATTCCACTCCCACCCAGAGCGGAATCGACCGGACAGCATGGGAGGGCACAGTGACCCCGAACCACACCGCCGATCCCCGGCGCACCGGCCGCGGCAGGCGCAGGATCCGCACGGCGGCCGCCGCGGCGGGCGGCCTCCTCGCCGCGCTGCTCGCCGCACACCCCGCGGCTGCGACCCCCGACCCCGGGGAGTTCAAGCCCGGGGCCGGCGCCCCGCAGAGCGCGGCCCCGCCGGCCGGCCGCGCACCCGCACCCGGCGGGATCCCCGGCCAGGACGAGATCGTCCACAGCCCCAACGTCACACCGCTGGTCAACATCCCCCGCGCGTTCCCCGACGACATCAACACCGACATCGCCTTCCAGGGCCGGTACGCCTACGCCGGCAACTACGGCGGCTTCACCATCTACGACATCGCCGACCCCAAGGCCCCGAAGACGGTCAGCACGGTCCTGTGCCCGGGCGGCCAGAACGACATCTCCGTCCACGGAGACCTGCTCTTCCTCTCCACCGACTCCTCGCGCAGCGACGACTCCTGCAACAGCGTCTCGCAGCCGGCCACCGAGAAGTCCTCCTGGGAGGGCATCAAGATCTTCGACATCAAGGACAAGAAGAACCCCCGCTACATCAAGTCCGTCGAGACCGCCTGCGGTTCGCACACCCACACGCTCGTGCCGGACGGCCGGGACATCTACGTGTACGTCGCCTCCTACTCCCCGAACGAGGCCTTCCCCGACTGCCGTCCGCCGCACGACGGCATCTCCGTCGTGAAGGTCCCGCGCAAGGCCCCCACCCGGGCCGCCGTGGTCGGCTTCCCCGTCCTGTTCCCCGACGGCGGCAACCCCGGCGCGCCCACCAACCCCGGCGTCTCCAAGACCACGGGCTGCCACGACATCACCGTCCTGCCCTCCAGGAAGCTCGCCGCCGGCGCGTGCATGGGCGACGGCATCCTCTTCGACATCCGCGACCCGGAGCGGCCGCGGGTGATCGACCGGGTCCAGGACAACACCAACTTCGCGTTCTGGCACTCGGCGACCTTCAACGAGAAGGCGGACAAGGTCGTCTTCACCGACGAGCTCGGCGGAGGCGGCGGCGCCACCTGCAACGAGGCCACGGGCCCGAACCGCGGCGCGAACGGCATCTACGACATCACCGGCCGCGGCGACCAGCGGAAACTGGCCTTCCGCAGCTACTTCAAGATCCCGCGCCACCAGGCCGACACCGAGAACTGCGTCGCCCACAACGGCTCGCTGGTCCCGGCCGCCGGACGCGACATCATGGTCCAGGCCTGGTACCAGGGCGGCGTGTCCGTCTGGGACTTCACCGACTCCGCCAAGCCCCGCGAGATCGGCTACTTCGAGCGGGGCCCGCTCAGCGCCGGCGAGCTCTCCCTCGGCGGCTCGTGGTCCGCGTACTACTACAACGGCCACGTCTACTCGAACGACATCGCCAAGGGCCTCGACGTGCTCCGGATCGACGACCCGCGCACCGACAGCGCCGAGCGGGTCCGGCTCGACCGGCTCAACGTCCAGACCCAGCCCGACTACCACTGACCCGGCCCGCCGCCGGCCCCGCTACCGGGCGGCGGCAGGCGTCCCCTCCGGCGGCGGCGCGGCCTCCGGCGGGAAGCCCAGCCCCCAGTCCAGCCCGTACCGCTGGAACAGCTCGGCCCGCAGCCGGGCCGCCGGCATCGGCGCGCCCGGCAGCAGCACCGCCACCACCGCGCCCATCAGCAGGGCCCGCAGCAGCGGGTAGTCGGTGTCCACGTCGGCCGAGCCGTAGCGCGCGACGGTGTCCCTGAGCAGCGCGGCGAGCCGCTGCTGCTCGGGGCACTGCACGAAGCCCTCCGCCTGCAGGATGCCCGCCATGTGCGTCCGCATCAGCAGCGGCCGGTCGCGGGCCAGCCCGAGCACCGCGTCGACGGCGCGGGCGAGGCGCTCGCGGCCGTCCTCGCTGCGCGGCTCCCGCTCCAGGGCCGCCTCCAGCGTGAGGTGCATCAGGCGGTGCACCGCCGACTGGAGCAGCTGCCGCTTCCCCGGGAAGTAATACGAGACGAGGCCCCGCGCGGTGCCCGCCCGGTCGGCGATGTCCCCGAGCGTCGTGGCCTCGTAGCCCCGCTCGCCGACCAGTTCCACCGTGGCCTGGAGAAGCCGCTCCCGGGAGCGTCGCCGCAATTCTTCATTGACCGATGCGCTGCGCGGCGACATGCTTACTCCTGCGTTGACTGGCTTCCAGCCAATATACTCGGCGCACGGCGCCGGCTGCTCTGCGCGACGCGGGGGATCGCGCAGAGCACGCCCGCGCCCGGACACCCTCATCGCCGGCGGCGCAGCTCCAGGATGGCGACGACCGCCACGCCGAGGGTGACGTGCATCAGCGACAGGGCCGCGACGGTGCCGCCGTCGGTGTCCGACATCAGCGGGCCCGCCACCGACAGCAGCGCCAGCCCGCCGCCCACCCACTGCGCGACGCGCAGGAAGACCGGCTTCCACAGCGCGAGCAGCAGGGCGGCGCCCACGCCCGCGACCAGGGGCACTACCGACGAGCCGATGACGCCGCCGATGGTGACCAGGTGCTCCTGCCCGCGGTCCATGACGACGAGCGAGGCGCCGGCGGCTCTGGCGACGGCGAACACGACCAGGTTGACGACGGCTGCCCCGACCGCGCCGGCGGCCAGGAGCTTCCACCAGGCGAGGGGGGAACGGCGGGCTGGCGCTGCTGTCGGT
>NZ_RPSE01000373.1:0-6193 GCF_003949955.1 Streptomyces sp. WAC05292 | reverse complement strand
GCCGCACCCCATGGCCGGGCGGCGGGGGCCGTCCCTAGCGTGAGGGCCATGAAGCGCACCGCGGCCGTCGCCGCCCTCGCCCTGTCCCTCGCCGCCGGACCGGCCCCCGGCGCCGCACCGGCCGCCTCGGCCGCCTCCGGCGACGGCCTGGACCGGTTCCGCGGCCAGCCGCTCACCTGGGCCGCCTGCCCGGGGCTCGATCCCGCACCGGAGGGGCTGGAGTGCACGGCGGTCACCGTGCCGCTGGACTACGCCCGCCCGCACGGCCGCACGATCCGGTTGGCCGTGTCGCGTATCCGGGCCGCCGGCCCCGGGAAGCGCCGCGGCATCCTGCAGACCAACCCGGGCGGGCCGGGCACCCGGGGCCTCGCCGTGCCGGCCGACGTGCGGGCGTGGATGGAGCCCGGGACCGCGGCCGCGTACGACGTCATCGGAATGGACACCCGCGGCCTCGGCGCGAGCACCCCGCTGGACTGCGGTCTGGAGCGGGGGACGTGGCTGCGGTCCGCGGGCGCGGACCGGGCGGGCTTCGAGGAGAGCCTGCGGATGGCGAAGGCCGACGCGGACGCCTGCTGGAGGGAGCACCCGGACGTGCTGCCGCACCTGACGACCCGCAACACCGCCCGGGACATGGACCTCGTCCGCAGCGTGCTGGGCGAGCGGAAGACTTCGTTCTTCGGCCAGTCGTACGGCGCCGTCCTCGGCGCGGTGTACGCGCAGATGTTCCCGGGACGCGTCGACCGGCTGGTGCTGGACAGCGCGCCCGACCCCGCCGCGTACTGGATGCGGACGCAGCAGTCCATGGGCCCGGCCGGCGAGCGGGCCCTCGACGAATTCGCCGCATGGGCGGCGCGGAACCCCGGACACGGCCTCGGCTCCACCGCGGCGGACGTCCGGGCCGCCGTCGAGGGCCTCGTGCGGAAGGCGGCGGAGCGGCCGATACCCGTCGCCGGGTTCCACGTGGACGACCACGTGCTGCCGCTCGTCCTCCACGCGTACGGCATGGACGAGGCCGACAACGCGTTGTACGCCGCCGCGGTGCGGCAGCTCCTCGACGCCGCCGACGGGCGGCCGGTCGAGGCGTCCGAGGACCTGCGCGCCGTGCTGACGGCCCTGCTGCACCCGGGTGCGACGGGGGCCGACGTCGACCTCTCCGCCGCCATGGCGACCGTCTGCGGGGACGTCACGACCCCGCGCGACCCCGACTGGTACCGGCGCGCCGTCGAACGGTCGCGCACCGCGCAGCCGGTGTTCGGGCCGCTCGTGAACGGCCCGGTGCCGTGCGCGTTCTGGCGGGAGCGGCCCCGCGAGGGGTTCCCGGAGATCGGCAACGACGTGCCCGCCCTCCAACTGCAGGCAGCCGGGGACACCCGTGCCACGTACGAGGGCGGGCTGGGCATGCACCGCAGGATGCGCGGCTCGCGCCTGGTGACCGTCCCCGTCCGTACGCACGGCGTCCTCGGCTCGCCGCACGGCCCGTGCGCCCGGCAGGCGGCGAACGACTACCTGCGGGACGGCACGCTGCCCGCCCGCGACACGGTCTGCGCGCCCTGACCGGCGCGCCGGCCGGCCCGGCCGCTCCCCGGCGGATCAGCGCGCGGGGAGCGCGCCGCGGGCCGCCGGGGGCCGGGCGGGCGGCAGGGCGGGCCGCAGCCCGTAGAGCCGCTCGCGCAGGGCGAAGAGGTCCCGGATCTTGCCGACCTGGGCCAGGCGGGCGAGGAGGGTGTCGATGCGGCGGTCGTCGCCGCGGTGCGCCGCCTGGAGGATCTCCTCGATGAGGCGGGCCGCTTGCAGGGCACGGTGCTCGCTGTCCACGGCAGGCCCCTACCCACGGAAAGACCCGCCTAGTGCTGTGACCAGGAAGGTCTGCCGGCCGACCCGTGCCCGCGGCCGGCGGGCCGTCAGTGGCGGATGATGTTCTCCGCCTGCAGGCCCCGGTCCGACTGGGTGATGTCGAAGCTGACCTGCTCGCCCTCGAGGAGCTCGCGGTAGCCGCTTCCGGAGATCCCCGAGTAGTGGGCGAAGACGTCCGGTCCTCCGCCGTCCTGGGCGATGAACCCGAATCCCTTCTCCGCGCTGAACCACTTGACCGTGCCCTTGGCCATCTTGCCTCCTGCTGCGAACTGCGGGCGGCCGCCCGGCTCCGGGCGGCGACACCCAGACCTACCGCGCACGGCGCCCGCGGCGCGGCTGCCACACCGACAGGTCACACGCTCCGGGCGTCTTTTCGCGCGGAGCGCGCGCCGTCCGAGGGGCCGGGGGCCAGGGGGCGAATCGCGCGCCGCCGGACGGGCATTTCGCGCAGCGGCTTGCCGCGATCAGGGGGCCGCTGGTAGCGGTGGCCGGCCAGGGTCCGCCCGACGGCGCCGGGGGCCGCCGGCACGCCCGCCTCCTTCGCGGACCGGCAGGCCCGCGTCGGGGGCTGAGGCCGTCCTGCCTCGCGCCGCGGGGACGTTCCGGACAACCTCCCCCCGTCGGGGACGGTTTCCGTACCTCGCGGTGCCCCGTTCGGCGGGGCCGCGCGGACGCCCTCCCGGCGGGCCGGGGGGTGCTGGTCGGGCGCGTCGGGCGGGGCCCCGGCGCGGCGCCGGCCCCGCTGCCCGGGCGGCCGGGCGCGCGCCGCGGGAACGGCGTACATCACGCCAGCCTGCGTCGGGCGCCCTGTCGCCGCCAGCGCGCGGCTGCCTACGCTGGGCGGGCAGTCGGTTCGCGTCACCGCTGCGGTGGCGCGTCGCAAGAGGGAACCCGGTGGGATTCCGGGACTGACCCGCAGCGGTGTGTGGGAACGAAAGTCGTCATCGGCACTGGGCTCCTTCGGGGGCCCGGGAAGCGGCGGCCGGTAGGAGAGGGCCTGCGGGCCCGCGCCCACGAGTCCGAAGACCTGCCACTGCGCGCGTGCGGCACACGCACGCGCTGTTCACGGTGACCTCGAGGACCGGGTCGGCGGGACGGACGGGCGGCTGCGCACACGGTGCGGCACGGCCCTCCTCTTCGCGCCCGCCTCCCCCGGGGCCGGGCGACGAGGAGGGAGCCGTTCTTGACCAGGGCCGACGGAACCTTCGCCGGCGCGTGCCACGGGACGCTCGGCGAGCTCTGGCAGGGGCCGCTGCGCCCCTGCGCCGACCCGGACATCGCCCTCGTGTCGTTCCCCGTGCGCCGGTACTCCCGCGTGTGCTTCACCCCCGGGGCGGAGCCCGCGCCGGGGCCGCCGCAGCTCGGCCCGAAGGCGGCCCGCGCGGCCCTCCTGTTCGCCGAGCGGTACGGGCTGCGCCTGCCGGCGGGCCGCTGGACCGCGCACTCCGACCTGCCCGAGGGCGTGGGGATGGCGAGTTCGACCGCGGACATCGTGGCCGTGCTGCGCTGCCTGTGCCGGGTGTTCTCGATGCCCTTCGACCCGCGGACGGCCGCCGGCGTCCTGTCGGCGATCGAACGGTCGGACAGCGTCTTCCTCGACGAGTTCGCGCTGTACCTGAGCGCACGCCACCGGCTGGTGCGCAGGCTGGGCACCGGCATCGGCTTCCACACCGCCTACGCCGTGGAGCCGGGCACCGTGGACACCTCGGCGGTCACCGCGCTGCTGCTGCGGCAGTACCGGCGGCGCGGGCAGGAGTACGAGCGGTCCCTGGACGAGCTGCTCAAGGGCTTCGCCGCCGGGGACCCGGCCGCCGTGGCCCGGGCGTCGACCACCAGTGCCGTCCTGTCGCAGGAGGCCCTGCCGAAACGCTCCTTCGACGCCGTCCTCGCCCACCGGGAGGAGTTCGGCGCGGACGGCGTCTTCGTCGCCCACACCGGATCGCTGATCGGCTACCTGTTCACCCGCCGGATCGGCTTCCCCGCCCGGGAGGAACTCTCCGCCTTCTTCCGCTCCCTCGGACACCAGTGCGCCTTCGCCCAAGGAGGATACGGGTGATTCACCCCCACATCGCGGACGCTCTCAAAGCCCCCGCCCTCGTCGCCCTCACGGAGGGCGCCGTCCTCATCCGCTTCGAGTCCATGAAGGTCTATTCGGCGCTCGCCGCCGTCGCCCGCCTGCTGGAGGAGGGCAGGGTGCGCCCGGGGCAGACCCTCGTCGACAGCTCCAGCGGCATCTACGCCCACGCCCTGGCCCTGGCCTGCCACCGCCACGGCATGCGCTGCCACATCGTCGCCTCCACGACCGTGGACGCCACCACCCGGGCCCAGTTGGAGATCCTGGGGGCCACGGTCGAGCAGGTGGCGCCCTCGCGGGACCTCAGGCTGGACCAGGAGCTGCGCGTGCGCCGGGTCCGGGAGATCCTCGCCGAGCGTCCGGACGTCCACTGGATGCGCCAGTACCACGACGACGTCCACTACCTGGGCTACGGGGAGGTCGCCGACCTCGTCGCGGACGCGCTCCCGGCCGGCCGGCGGCTGTCCGTCGTCGGCGGGGTCGGGTCCGGCGCCTCGACGGGCGGGCTGGTGGAGCACCTGCGGCGGCGCGACCCGGCCGTGCGGCTGGTGGGCGTCCAGCCGTTCGGCAGCGTGACCTTCGGCAGCCAGGACCACCACGACCCGGAGGCCATCATCGCGGGGATCGGCTCGTCGATCGACTTCGCCAACGTCCGCCACCGCCTGTACGACACCGTGCACTGGATGGACTTCACGCACGCGATGGCCGGGACGGTGGCGCTGATGCGCGAACACGCCGTCTTCGCGGGCCTGTCCACCGGCGCCGCCTACCTGGCCGCCGTCCACGAGGCGCGCCGGCACCCGGACGACCTCCACCTCGTGATCGGGGCCGACACCGGGCACCGGTACGTGGACCGCGTCCACGCCCGGCACGCCGAGGCGCTCGACCCCGCCTGCCTCAAGCCGTTCGAGGTGGGAGCCCCGGAGGAGATGGCCATGCCCTGGTCGACGATGGCGTGGGACCGCCAGGGGCGCCCCGGCGCGCGGACGGGGCGTGCCGCATGACAGTGGCCTGCCTGGAATCGCTCACCTTCGGCCTCGGGCACCTGGTGCGGGCCGCGGAGTCGCTCGGCGAGCGGCTGGTGCTGCTCACCCGGGACGCCGGCCACTACGCCCACGAACTGGGCCGGTTGGAGCCCGGCGCGCTGGACGTCGTCGCCGTGGACACGTTCGACACCGCCGCCGTGGCCGCGGAGCTCCACCGGATGCCGGGGCTGCGCGGGCTGATCAGCTCGACGGACACGTGGACCCTGGCCGGCGCCGAGCTGACGGCCCGCTTCGGCCTGCCGGGTGCGCCGCCCGAGGTGCTGCGGCTGACCCGCGACAAGGCCCGCGTACGCACCCTGCTGCACCGGGCGGGGCTCTCGCGGGCGCCCGCCGCCGAGGCCCCCGACGCGGAAGGGCTGCGCGCGGCCGTACGGAAGGAGACCGGCCTCCCCGCGGTCCTCAAGGACACGGCGGGCACCGGCAGCCAGAACGTCTGGCTGGTCCGCGACGAGACGGGACTGGACGCGGCGCTCCGCGAGGCGGCGGGCCGCCGGTTGACCGGGCGGCTGTTCGCCGAGCCGTTCTTCCCCGGGCCGGTCTACAGCGCGGAGACCCTCACCTGGGCGGGACGCACCAGGCTGTTGGGCGTCTCCAGTCGGCTGATGTCCCCCGAACCGCACTTCCGGGAGGAGGTGACCGCCTTCCCCGTCGCCTTCCCGGCCGTGCAGAGCCGGGAGTTGGAGCGCTTCCTCGGGAAGGTGCTGTCGGCCCTCGGCTACACCGACCGGTTCGCGCACGTGGAGTTCGCGCTGACGGCCGAGGGGCCGGAGGTGGTGGAGGTCAACCCGCGGATCGGCGGGGCGCTCGTCGGCGAGGCGCTGTGCCGGGCCCTCGGCGTCAACGTGTACGAGGCCCTGGTCGAGGCCGCGCTCGGCCGGCGGCCCCGGCTCATGGACGCCGGCCTCGGGACGCCGCCGGGCCCCGCGCTCGCCTTCGTCCTCGCCTACCCGGCGGAGCCGGGGGTGTTCACGGGCGCCGAGGGCCTGGAGCGGCTGGCCGGACTGCCCGGCGCGCCGGCCTGGTATCCGGTCAGACAGCCGGGCGACCGGCTCGAACACCTCGGCGACAGCCGCGGCTACGCCGGCATCGTCTGCGCCGAGGCCCCGACGCGGAAGGGCTGCGCGCGGCCGTACGGAAGGAGACCGGCCTCCCCGCGGTCCTCAAGGACACGGCGGGCACCGGCAGCCAGAACGTCTGGCTGGTCCGCGACGAGACGGGA
>NZ_RPSE01000372.1:0-6247 GCF_003949955.1 Streptomyces sp. WAC05292 | reverse complement strand
GGTGTGGTTCCAGTCGTTCAGGCCGCCCGGCTGTCCGGCCCGCCAGGCCCTCCACCCACCCATGCTGCGATCAGGAACAGATCATGCTGTCACGTCTCCGCCGAGTCGCTGAAGCGGCGTGCGCGCACCCGCTCGCCACAGCGGAACGGCTGTCCGCCGCCACGCACCTGCTGTCCAGCCTCGAATACCTCGTCCGCAGGACCGACCGGCAGCCGGGCGGCCTGAACGACTGGAACCACACCAGGTCCCAGGTTCCCGGCCGCACGAAGGCCACCCAGGCGGTCAAGGACTTCGTCGCCCGGGAGCCGGTCACCCAGGCCATCCACGCCTCTCGGGTCCTGGCCGCGGCCGTCCTGATCTCGCCGGTGCGGAACAACTCCGTACGCATGGCCGCCAACGCCTACCTGGTCGGCAGCCAGCTCGTCGTCTACCCACGCCACCTGTTCGGCACCGACGGCTCGGACCAGGTGTCCTTCCTCGTGCAGACGGCCGCCGCCCTCGGCCGCGCGGGCGGCAGCGACGCCACCCGCAACGCCGCGGTCCAGTTCATCGGCGCCCAGACCGTCCTGTCGTACGGCGCCTCCGGCTGGGCCAAGCTCCCCGGCGACGCCTGGCGCTCCGGCGACGCCCTCGCCAAGATCATGCGCACGCAGACCTACGGCGACGAGTGGTTCTTCAACAAGCTGGAGAAGTACCCCGCCGCGTCCCGCGCCATCTGCCACGCCGTCCTGGCCCTGGAGTGCGGCTTCCCCCTCCTGCTGCTGAAGAAGGGCAAATACGTGGACGCCGGGCTGGCGGCCATGGGCGCCTTCCACCTGGCCAACGCCCGCTTCATGGGACTCTCCCGCTTCGCCTGGGCGTTCGTCTCCACCTACCCGTCCGTCCGCGCACTCGCCAAGGGCACCAAGGAGGCGGCGTGAAGCCCCTGACCTTCCCCCGCCTCACCGGCGCCGGCCTGGCGGCGTGCCTCGCCGCCGGCATCGCCCACCAGGGCTACGCCGAACTGGTGACCCGCACCCGCCGCCACGCCGGCTTCGAACGCCGCCGCGTCCGGTGCGACACCGGCAACATCATCACGTACCACGTACGCCGCGGAACCCCGGGCGGCCCCACCCTCGTGTGCGAGGCCGGGCTGATGAACACCGCCACCTCCTGGCTGCTCCTCGCCGACTTCCTCGACCCGTCGATCTCCGTGCTCGTCTACGACCGGGCCGGCTACGGCAGCTCGCTGCGCCGCTGCCCCGAGGACTACTCGCTGAACGAGTCCGTCGGCGACCTCCTCCAGGTCATCGCCGACGGGGTCGACACCGACGGCGCCTGCGTCCTCGCCGGGCACTCGCTCGGCGGCTACATCGCCCACCGGGCCGCCGCCGCAGCCCCCGACCGGGTGGACGGCGTCGTCCTCGTCGACCCCAACCACCCGCGGGAGCTCATCCACTCCCGCAAGCAGCGCGAGGGCGCCCGCGCCGCCAACCTGACGATGAAGCTGGGCCCCTGGTCCGCGACCCTCGGCGGCGGACTCCTGCTGGACAAGAAGGGCATGTTCGCCTTCGCGGCCGGCAGCCCCCACCACCGGGCACTGCGCCTGGAGGGATCCGCCCCCTCCACCTGGCGCGCCGCCCTGAGGGAGTGGAACTACTCCTACGCCTTCATGCTCGACGGCGGCCGCCCGCTCGACCGCCTGGGCGTGCCGGTGTGGGTGGTCGCCGCCGAATCGACGGTACGGGACATCCCCGAACACCACGACCTGTACGAGGAGTACGTCGCATCCGGCGACGGCGGCGGCGTCGTCACCATCCCCGGATCCACCCACGTCTCCCTGACCGGCGGAATGGAACACACCCCCCACACCGCCAAGGCGATCGAGCAGGCGGTCGCAGACACCGCCGCCCGCCGCGGCGAGGACGACCCGGACCGGAGGGAAGCGGCATGAGCAAGGCGAAGACCGTGGTGCAGCAGGCGGTGCCGGCCATCCTCGCCGGATGGTTCGTCGCCTCCGTCCTCAGCCAGCACCCCGACCGCAGCTACGACAAGCTCCGCAAGGCCGACAAGACCGGGACCGGCATCCTCATCCCGAACTGGCGCTTCTTCGCCCCCAACCCGGCGGTCGACGACCAGCACTTCCTGTACCGGCTGGCCACCGCCGACAAGTCGGAGCACACCGAGTGGCGCGAGGTGTACTCCATCGCCCCGCGCAAGCTCGTCCACGCCTTCTGGTTCCCCGGCCGCCGCATCGAGAAGGCCATCTTCGACGTGGCCTCCACCCTCCTCCACAACCCCGGCGCGATGACACCGCTGCACCGGGAGGCCAAGGAGGGGGCCTACCGCCTCATCAACGAGTTCGTGCGGCAGCGCCTCACCCCCGAACCGGGCTACCCCCTCTTCCAGGTGATGCTCGTCCGCTACTCCGGCTACGACCACAGCGAGGACCCCAAGTACGACATGGTCTTCGACTACGAAGAGGTGAACCGGTGACCCGGGACGTGCAGTACGGCACCGCCGTGGCATCCGTGTACGACACGCTGATCGCCCCCGCCATGCCCACCGCGGAGGCCGTGGACCGGCTCCGGCCCCACGTCGCCGGCGGCCGCGTCCTCGAGATCGGCGTGGGCACCGGCCGCATCGCCGCCCCCGTCGCGGCGATCGCCGCCCACGTCACCGGCGTCGACAACTCCGAGCCGATGCTGGAGCAGTTCCGCGCCAAGGGCCTCCCCGGCAACGTCGCACTGGTCCGGGCCGACTTCCGCCACCCCCTCCCGCTCGCCGGCACCTTCACCGCCGCGTACTCCACCATGGGATCCCTGGCATGCGTGTCCTCGCGCGGCGAACTGACCCGCGCCCTGACCCACGTACGGCAGACCCTGGAGCCGGGCGCCGCCCTCTGCCTGGAGTACTACTCCACCACCACCTACCGGCCCCTCGCCGCCCTGCACACCCTGACCGTGCCGACCCCCGACCGCCCCGGCACCACCACCTTCACCGTCACCCTCGACGACGCGGACATCCTCACCATGGACACCCGCATCGACGAGGACGGCAAGGCTCCCGTGGCCTTCGGCGAGCAGGTCCTCCTCATCGAACGGGACGAGGTCGAGGCCTGCCTGGCCCGCGCCGGCTTCACCGTCGAGGACGTCGTCCCGGCCGGCGAGCACGAGCCCTACGACTGGTACACCGCCCGCGCCGACGGGTGACCGGCCCGGGCCGGCTCCAAGGCAACACGACGCGACGCGATCTTCTTTCCGAATGAGGGCTGACGAGTGAACATATCCAAGATCGTCCGTGGGCACCGGCTGCTCCTGGCCGCCGGCGTCGTCCTCGGCCTGGCGGGCACCGCGGCCACCCTGCTGCAGCCCCTGCTCATAGGCCGGCTCATCGAAGCCGTCGCCACGGACGCGCCCACCACCTGGCCGATCGTCAGCATCGCGGCCCTCTTCCTCGCCGACGCGGCCCTGGCCGCCGCGCACTTCTACCTGATCGGCCGCGCCGGCGAGAATATCGTCCTCGACATGCGGACCACCCTCACCGGCCGGCTGCTCCACTCCCGCATCCCGGCGTTCGACCGCCTGGAACACGGAGACGTGTTCACCCGCACCGTCGCGGACACCTCGCTCGCCCGCGTCGCCCTCTCCTCCTCCGCCGCCCAGATCGTCACCTCCGGGTTCACCGCCCTCGGCTGCGTCGCCGTCATGGCCTGGATCGACTGGAAGATGCTCCTCGTCACCGTGGGGTGCCTCGGCGCCGCCAGCGCGATCGCGCTCACCGTCGCCCGCGCCGTCCGCAAGGCGGCCGTCACCAACCGCGAGGACACCAGCGCCTACGGCTCCGGGCTCCTGCGCGTCCTCGGCGCCCTGACCACCGTCAAGGCGTCGCGGGCCGAGCGGCGCGAAGCCGAGCACCTCGGCGGCCTCGCCGAAGCCGCCCGCACCAGCGGCATCCGCGTCACCCGCCTGTCGGCGCTGCTCATGCCCGCCATGAACGTCGGCACCCAGGTCTCCCTCGCCGTCGTCATCACCTGGGGCATGGCGCGCACCGCCACCGGCAGCCTCCCGCCCCAGGACCTGACCGCGTTCATCATGTACCTCTTCTACCTGGTCGCCCCCCTCGTGACGTTCTTCATGTCGCTCGGGGAGTTCCAGCAGGGCCGGGCCGCCATCGACCGCGTCCGGGAACTGGCCGCGATCGAACAGGAGCCGGACGGCACCGCAGCGCCCCGCGCCACCGTCCCCGGCCGGCCCGCGGTCGAGTTCGAGGACGTCTCCTTCACCTACGAAGGCGGCGCCGCCCCCGCCACGAACGGCGTCTCCTTCTCCCTGCCCGCCACCGGCGTCACCGCCATCGTCGGCCCCTCCGGCGCCGGAAAGACCACCCTCTTCCAGCTCATCGAACGCTTCCACACCCCCGACAGCGGAACCATCCGCCTCTCGGGCACCCCCACCGCGGCCATGCCCCTGGACCTCCTGCGCTCCCGCATCGGCCTCGTCGAACAGGACGCCCCGCTGCTGCGCGGCACGGTCCGGGAGAACCTCACCTACGCCTGCCCGGACGCCGGCGAGGACGACATCGCCCGGGCCGTGGCCGCGGCCCACCTGACGGACGTCGTCGACGCCCTGCCCGACGGCCTCGACACCCGGCTCGGCGAAGGCGGCAGCGGCCTCTCCGGCGGCCAGCGCCAGCGCCTCGCCATCGCCCGCGCCCTGCTCACCCGCCCCGACGTCCTCCTGCTCGACGAGGCCACCTCCCACCTCGACTCCGACTCCGAGCGGGCCCTGCGCGACGCCATCACCGAGATCAGCACCCGGTGCCAGGTCCTCGCCATCGCGCACCGCCTGTCCACCACCATCGGCGCCGACCGCATCCTCGTCATCGAGGACGGACGCCTGCGGGCCAGCGGCACCCACGCCGAGCTGATGGAGCGCGACTCCACCTACCGGCGCCTGGCCGAAGGCCAGCTCGCCCCCGTGGGGGCCGCCGCATGACCGACGCAGCGATCGTCGGCACGGGCCCGAACGGCCTGGCCGCCGCCGTCACCCTCGCCCGGGCGGGCCTGAAGGTGGCCCTGTTCGAGAAGGCCGACACCATCGGCGGCGGCCTGCGCAGCGCGCCCCTGTTCGACACCGACGTGGTGCACGACATCTGCTCCGCCGTGCACCCGATGGCCGCCGCCTCCGCCTTCTTCCGCCGGTTCGACCTCCAGGCCCGCGGCGTCCGCCTGCTCCAGCCCGACATCCCCTACGCCCACCCCCTGCCGGACGGAGGCGCGGCCGCCGCCTGGCGCAGCGTCACCCGCACCGCCGCCCACCTCGGCGCGGACGCGGACCGCTGGACCCGCCTCATGGGACCCCTGGTCGCCCGCTCCCGGTCGGTCGTCGACCTGGTCCTCTCCGACCAGCGCACCCTGCCCCGCGACCCGGCGACCGCCGTGCGGTTCGCGACACGCGTCCTGGCACACATGACGGGCATCGCCGCGTTCCGCACCGAGGAGGCCAGGGCGCTCCTCACCGGCGTGGCCGCCCACGCCGTGGGCCGCCTGCCCTCCCCGGCGTCGGCGGCGGTCGCGATGCTCCTCGGCCACACCGCGCACAGCAGCGGCTGGCCGCTTCCCGAGGGCGGCAGCGCCCGGATCGCCGACGCCCTGGCGGCCGACATCACCGCGCACGGCGGCACCTTCCACACCGGATGGCACGTCCGCGACCTGTCGGAACTCGGCGACGTCCCGCTGGTCCTGCTCGACGTCAGCCCCAAGGAGTTCCTCGGCCTCGCCGGCTCCCGCCTCCCCGACCGCTACCGGCGCGCCCTCGCCCGCTTCCGCTACGGGCCCGGCGCGGCCAAGGCGGACTTCCTGGTCGACGGCCCCATCCCCTGGGCGAATCCCCTCGTGGGCCGGGCCGGCACCGTGCACCTGGGCGGCACCCACGCCGACATCGTCCGGCAGGAGAACGCGACCGCGGCCGGCCGGCGCGTCCCCGACCCGTTCGTCCTCGTCGTCGACCCCGCGGTCACCGACCCCACCCGCGCCGCCGGATCCAGGCGGCCCGTATGGGCGTACGCGCACGTCCCCCACGGCGACACCCGCGACCCCGTCGACCTCATCCGCACCCGCATCGAGGCGTACGCGCCCGGCTTCACGGACACCGTCATCGCCTCCCGGGGCATGTCGGCCGCCGCGTACGAGGCGTACAACCCCAACTACGTCGGCGGCCGACATGCCCCGGGAGGCGATGACGGTGTCCGTGAAGCCGGGCGCGTA
>NZ_RPSE01000371.1:0-6252 GCF_003949955.1 Streptomyces sp. WAC05292 | reverse complement strand
GCGTAGCGGATTCCACGGTTCTGCCTTCCCGTTGCTGTGGGCGGATGGTGAGGGTGGGTCAGCGATCCGTGGCACGGCGCGGTTCGACACCGCAGCCATACCCAGCGGACGGCCCGGCATTCCTGGCGGTTCCGGGTCAGATCACCCGCTCGCATTGACACTCCGGCCGCACGGGTGGTGGGCTCGGGCTCATTCGTACGAGCGCCGGCGAACTCGGGACGGGGAGGCTTCGTGCAGCTCAGGGGCAGGAAGCGGAACACTGCCGTGGCCATCGCCGTCATCGGCACGCTGCTCGGCGGCGCCGTGGCGGCCGAGCACCAGGGGCTGCTGTCGACGGCCGGCGCGCCCTCCCCCGACCAGGCCGGCAGCGGGGCCAAGGGTGCGCCCGGAGCGGCCGCCGGGGCCCCGGCGGGGAACCAGCCCGGGCCACTGCTCGACCCGGGTGCCGTCGCACCCCGCACCCCCGCCGAGGGGCCCGGCGTGTGGCCGCGCCCGCAGTCGATGGCCGCCGACGCGGCGCGCGAGGTGCCGCTCGGCGAGCAGGCCGTACTGGTCGCCGCGCCCGACGCCGACCCCTACGCCGTCGGCGTGGTCCGCACGGCGCTGCGCGCCGCGGGCGTGCGCGTCCTGCACGAGCCGGCGCCCGACGCGCCGCTCCCCGAGGCCGGGACCGTCGTACGGCTCGACGGGCGGGGCGCCGAGGAGGCGCTGCGGGCGCTCGGCGCGTCCGAGGTCGGGGACCTGCCGAAGGGCGGCTACCGGCTGGCCGTCGGCAAGGCGGGGGGCCGGAGCACGGTCGCGCTGGCCGGCACCGGCGAGGACGGCCTCTTCCACGGGGCGCAGACGCTGCGCCAACTCCTCGCGGCGGGCGGCGGGAAGGTCCCCGGGGTGCTGGTGCGCGACTGGCCGTCCGCCCCGGTGCGCGGGATCACCGAAGGCTTCTACGGGGAGCCGTGGACGCACGAGCAGCGGCTCGCGCAGCTGGACTTCATGGGCCGCACCAAGCAGAACCGGCTCCTCCTCGCCCCCGGCGACGACCCGTACCGCACCACCGAGTGGCGGGCGGAGTACCCGGCGGCGCAGCAGGAGCAGTTCCGGGAGCTGGCCGGCCGGGCCCGCGCGAACCGGGTGGTGCTGGGCTGGGCGGTCTCCCCGGGGCAGTCGATGTGCCTGGCCTCGGCGGAGGACCGGGCCGCGCTGGCCCGCAAGCTGGACGCGATGTGGGAGCTGGGCTTCCGGGCGTTCCAGGTGCAGTTCCAGGACGTCAGCTACTCGGAGTGGGGCTGCCGCGCGGACCGGGTGCGCTACGGCACGGGTGCCGCGGCCGCGGCGAAGGCGCACGCCGAGGTCGCCGGCGAGCTGGCCGCGCACCTCGCGGCGAAGCACCCGGAGGCGGCGCCGCTGTCGATGCTGCCGACGGAGTACCACCAGAACGGCGCGACCGCATACCGGACCGTCCTCGCCGAGCGGCTGAACGAGCGGGTGGAGGTGGCCTGGACGGGTGTCGGCGTCGTGCCGCGCACCATCACCGGCCGCGAGCTGTCCGGCGCCCGCGAGGCCTTCGGGCAGCATCCGCTGCTGACGATGGACAACTACCCGGTGAACGACTGGGATCCGGGCCGGATCTTCCTCGGGCCGTACACGGGTCGCGAGCCGGCCGTCGCGGGCGGCTCGGCGGGCCTGCTGGCCAATGCGATGCCGCACGCCTCGCTGTCGCGGATCCCGCTGTTCACGGCCGCCGATTTCGCGTGGAACGCGAGCGGCTACCGGCCCGGCGACTCCTGGGCGGCGGCCGTCGCCGACCTGGCCGGCCCCGACGCGCGGGCCCGGCAGTCGCTGGCCGCGCTCGCCGGGAACTCCGCCTCGTCCGGGCTCGCACAGCCGGAGTCCGCCTATCTGCGGCCCCTGATGGACGAGTTCTGGCAGGGCCGCGCCGCGGGCGACCCGGCGGCCGGGCAGCGGCTGCGGGCCGCGTTCACGGCGATGCGGGAGGCGCCCGAGCGGCTGCCGGGGCTGGCCCCCGAGGGCGGGCCGTGGCTGGCGCGGGTCTCCGCGTACGGTGCGGCCGGCGAACTGGCCGTGGACCTGCTGCGCGCCCAGACCCGCGGGGACGGCGCGGCGGCCTGGCAGGCTTCGCGTGCGCTGGCGGAGGCCCGCCGGAAGCTGGCGGAGCCGGCCGCGGCGCGCGTCGACAAGGCGGTGCTGGACCCGTTCCTCGCGAAGGCCGTCGAGGAGGCGGACGCCTGGACGGGCGCGGCCCGGGAGACCGGCACCGTCTCCCGCGAGCCGGGGGCCTGGACGGTCCGCCTGGACGGGGTCCGGCCGCTGTCGGCGGTGACCGTGATGACGGACCCGCTGCCGCAGGGTGCGCGGGGCGGCGCGGTCGAGGTGCATGTTCCGGGCGAGGGCTGGCGCAAGGTGGGCGACGCCTCGCCGACCGGCTGGACGCAGGCCGACGCGGGCGGGGTGCGGGCGGACGCGGTCCGGCTGGCCTGGGCGGGCACGGCGCCGGTGGTGCACCGGGTGGTGCCGTGGCCGGCGGACGGGCCGGAGGCCTCGTTCACGCTGCCGGAGTCGGTGGACGTGGAGATCGGCGGGGCGGCGCGTACGGTGACGGCCGAGCTGTCGGCGCTGCGGCCCGGCGAGGTCCGCGGCCCGCTGACGGCGGCGGCGCCGCAGGGCGTCGAGGCGCGGATGCCCGCCGAGGTGCGGGTGCCGCGCGGTACGCGCGTCCAGGTCCCGGTGTCGGTGGCGGTCGCGGCGTCCACCCCGGCGGGCGTCCACCGGGTTCAGGTGGCGTTCGCGGGACAGACCCGGGTCCTGGCGGTACGGGCGGTGCCGAAGACGGGCGGGCCGGACCTCCTCCGGTCCGCGCGTGCCTCCTCGTCGGCGAACGAGACGCCGGCGTTCCCGGCGTCCGCGGTGATCGACGGTTCGGCGGCCACCCGCTGGTCGTCCCCGCCGGTCGACGGCGCGTGGTGGCAGGCGGAGCTGGCGGCTCCGGCGCGGCTGGGGCTGCTGGTCCTGCACTGGCAGGAGGCGTACCCGTCGGCCTACCGGGTGGAGACGTCGACGGACGGGAGGTCCTGGCACCGCGCGGCGACGGTGACGGGCTCGAAGGGCGGGACCGAGGCGGTCCGGCTGGATCCGGCGCAGGCCCGGTTCGTCCGCGTGACCTGCGAGAAGCGGGCGACCCGCTACGGGTGCAGCCTGTTCGCCGCCGAGGCGTTCGCGGTCGTCCCCTAGACGGCCCGACGGCCCGACGGCGCCGCCTGCCGCCTGCCGCCCGCCGCCCGCCCGTTCCGGTGGCGGGGCGGCCGGTTCCGGGCGGGACCGCGGCCGCAATCGTCCTTGTCCGGGGCCGGTGCCCGCCGCCAGACTGGCGATCATGGGCGCGGACGCGAGGGTGCCGGTACGGGACGGCGAGGTGTGGGCGCACGACTCGGGCGGCGCCGGGCGCGGCGGCCTGCCGCTGGTGCTGCTGCACCCGGGCGTCGGGGACTCGGCGGTCTGGGACCCCGTCCTGCCGCTCCTCGCCCCCGGCCACCGGGTGATCCGCTATGACGCGCGCGGCCACGGCCGCTCGCCCGCGCCGGAGGCCCCGTACTCCCAGCTGGAGGATCTGGCCGCGGTCCTGGACCGGTTCCGGGTGGGCCGGGCGGTGCTCGTCGGCTCCAGCATGGGCGGCGCCACCGCGCTGGGCATGGCCCTGGCCGCCCCGGAGCGGGTGGCGGGGCTCGCCTTGCTCGTGCCGGGGGTCACGGGGGCCGAGGGGCTGACCCCGCCCGGCTTCTTCGAGGAGGTGGGCCGGCTGGCGGCCGCCGGGGACATGGAAGGCATCGTCCGGTCGGGGCTTCGGATCTGGGGCCGGGCAGGCGGCGGCACCCCCGAGTCCGATCCCGTCGCGGCGGCGCAGCTGCGCGGTGCGCTGCCCGCCTGGTTCGCCGCGGCCGGCCGGCTGCGCGAGGACGCCCCTGCCTTCGACCGGCTGGCGGAGGTCCGCGCCCCGGCGCTGCTCGCCCTCGGGGAGCTGGACCAGGCCGAGGTGGTGCGGTGCAACGAGGAGATGGCGGCCCGCATCCCCGGCTGCCGCCTGGTGCGCCTTGCCGGGTGCGACCACTACCCGTCGCTGCGGGCGCCGGAAGCCGTCGCGCGGCTGGTGGACGAAGCCCACGCCGCGGCCGCCGCCGCGGCCTGAGCCGCGCGGCGGCAGCGCCCGTACCCGGCCCGGCGGGCGTGCGGGATCGGGTCGGGTCGGGTCGGGTGTCTGGTCGGGTCTGGTCCGGTTCGGTCGCCGGATGTGCGTCAGGAGGCGGCGGCCGCGCCGATGCGGTCGAGGGCGTCGTCGGCCCCGTAGGGCTGGAGATAGGGCATCCACCGGGGGTCCCGGTGCCCCGTTCCGATGATCCGCCAGGCCAGGCCCGACGGCGGAGCGGGCTGGTGGCGCAGCCGCCAGCCGAGGTCGACCAGGTGCCGGTCGGCCTTGACGTGGTTGCACCGGCGGCAGGCGGCGACCACGTTGTCCCACACGTGCTGGCCCCCGCGGCTGCGCGGGATCACGTGGTCGACGCTGGTGGCCACGCCGCCGCAGTACATGCAGCGGCCGCCGTCACGCGCGAACAGCGCGCGCCGGGTGAGTGGAACGGGCCCCCGGTAGGGGACCCGCACGAAGCGCTTGAGCCGAACCACGCTGGGCGCGGGGACGACCCGGGTCGCGCTGTGCAGGAAGGCGCCCGATTCCTCCAAGGAGACCGCTTTGTTCTCCAGGACGAGGACGAGCGCGCGGCGGAGCGGTACGACGCCGAGCGGCTCGTACGACGCGTTGAGGACCAGGACGTGCGGCACGGACTGCCTCCTTGTACGCCGGCGGCGCGTGGCTCGCGCCGGGACGATCTGCTATCCAGTCTCTCCTTACGGCTGGTCGAAACGCCACCACGCACTCGTAACGGGTCCGAGGTGTTTTCGACCACACCCCACTTCTCCCCAGGTGAGCCTCGTCTCTCCCCCGAACAAGGCAACAAGGTCACCCGAATGCCCCGATAGTGTGGAAGGGCTGTTCCGCATCCGTTCCGCGGGGCAGACCGTGACACCTGGAGGTTCCCGCCGTGCCCTGGCCCGCAGCCCTTCTGCCGCTGGCAGCCGCCACTCCGGATCCGGCGACGTCGGTGCAGGAAGCCCACGAGAGCGTCACGAACGCCGCGAGCTTCATAGAGGAGAACTGGGCCGGGTGGCTGTACCTGGGCCTGAAGATCCTGCTCATCGTGGTGATCGCGATGGCGCTCCGCTCGGTGGTCCGCAAGTCGCTGACCAAGCTGATCACGCGCATGAACCGGGGTGCCGAGGCCGTCGAGGGGACCGCTCTGGGCGGACTGCTGGTCAACGCCGAGCGGCGGCGCCAGCGTTCCGAGGCGATCGGCTCGGTCCTCCGCTCGGTGGCCTCGTTCCTGATCCTCGGCACGGCGAGCCTGATGGTGCTCGGCGCGCTGGACATCAACCTCGGCCCGCTGCTCGCAAGCGCCGGTGTGGCCGGTGTGGCGATCGGTTTCGGCGCGCGGAACCTGGTGACGGACTTCCTCTCCGGCGTCTTCATGATCCTGGAGGACCAGTACGGCGTCGGCGACAAGATCGACGCGGGTGTGGCCTCCGGCGAGGTCGTCGAGGTGGGCCTGCGCGTCACCAAGCTCCGCGGCGACAACGGCGAGATCTGGTACGTCCGCAACGGCGAGATCAAGCGGATCGGGAACCTGAGCCAGGGCTGGGCGACGGCGACCGTGGACGTCCAGGTCAAGCCGACGGAGAGCCTCCCGCGGATCCGCGAGGTCGTCGCCGGCGTCGCCGACGCCATGGCGAAGGAGACCCCGTGGGACGAGCGGCTGTGGGGCCCGGTCGAGGTGCTGGGCCTCGACGAGGTGCTGCTGGCGTCGATGACGGTGAAGGTGTCGGCGAAGACGATGCCCGGCCAGCAGTTCTCCGTCGAGCGCGAGCTGCGCTGGCGCATCAAGGAGGCCTTCGACGAAGCCGGCATCGGAATCGTCGGCGGCCTGCCGCCGGCCGAGGAGGAGGAGCCCGCGGCCGATCCGGCGGCCTCGGTGGCGCCGCCGTCGGCCCTGGCCAACCCGACCTCGCCGCAGTCCCAGGCGACCGCGCCGATTCAGCCGGGCGGCGGCGTGCCGTCGGCCGGCGCGCCCCGGATCACGAAGTAGCCCGGCTCCCCTCCCCCACGCCTTCTCCTTTCGCCCTTCTCCTGCCGCC
>NZ_RPSE01000370.1:0-6347 GCF_003949955.1 Streptomyces sp. WAC05292 | reverse complement strand
CCCTCGCCAAGGGCTGCGCCGACGCCGCCGCCTGGATCGTCACCGAGCTCGGCAAAGCCGTCAACGGCAGCGCGAACGTCGACTTCACCAACAGCGCCTTCCTCAAGCAGTACGCCATCGTCTTCGCCGCCTCGACCGTCCTCACCCTGGTCCTGTGGCTCCTCGCCGTCGCCAAGCGCGCCATCCGCGGCGTCCCCCTGGCCACCGCCCTCTCCGAGGCCGTCGGCTTCCTCTGGCTGACCGTCCTCGCCTCCGCCTTCACCCCCCTGGTCCTCTACACCGTCGTCTCCGCCACCGACGGCGTCACCGAGGTCATCGCCTCGGCCGGCGGCAGCCAGACCGACATGTTCTTCGGCTCCTTCACCGAAGCCCTCAAGAAGGGCGACTCCATCGGCGGCGGCCCGATCATGCTGATCGTCGTCTCCCTCGTGACCGTCCTCGCCGCCGGCATCCTCTTCCTCGAACTCTTCATCCGGGCCGCCCTCCTCTACGTGGGCGCCCTCCTCGGCGTCGTCGTCTACTCCGGACTCGTCGACCGCAACCTCTGGGGCCACGTCCGCCGCTGGGCCGGCATCATGATCGCCGTCATCCTCGTCAAGCCGGTCATCGTCATCGTCCTCGGCCTCGCCGGGGCCCTGGCCGGCGACAAGGGCCCGAACGCCTTCTCCGCCGTCGTCTCCGGCCTCGCGATCATCCTGCTGGCCATCTTCGCCTCCGCGATGATCTACCGCTTCGTCCCCGGCTTCGGAGACGACATCGCCGCCGCCCGCGCCGGCCGCACCAAGGCCACCGACGGCGCCCAGGCCGCCGCCGTCATCAGCAGCCCGGCCTCCCTCGTCTCCCAGGGCATCAAGACCCACAGCAGCCGCGGCGCCCACCGCTCCGGCGGCGGCAGCGGAACCCTCCCCGCCGCCGCACCCGCGCCCCGCACGAGCTCGACGAGCACGAGGAACACAGGAGGTGACGGGCGTTGACGGCCCAGTCCCACCAGATGCACCCGGTCGCGCCCCGCCGCACCTACCTCATCGGCCGCGCCCGACCGAACGCCGTCATCGGCAAGAACCGCGAGACCGGCGAGATCGCCCTGATCATCGCGGGCGCGTTCCTCGGCATGATGAGCGGACTGCTCGTCCCCGACCTCACCCTGCGCATCGTCGCCCTCGTCGGCTTCCCCCTGCTCGCCCTCGCCGCCGTCTACGTCCCCTACCGCGGCCGCACCTTCTACAAGTGGTACGAGATCAACCGCAGCTACAAGCGCGTCCTGCGCCGCGGCACCGCGTACCGCTCCGGCGCCATGGAAGCCGGCACCCGCGCCGACGGCCGCGAGGTCGAAGTCGGCCCGCCCCCCGGCATCGGCCGCATCAGCTGGCTCTCCGCCCCCTTCGGACCCGACGAGATCGCCGTCCTCCTGCACGCCGACCGCAGGACCGTCACTGCCGCCATCGAGATCGAGGGCCCCGGCGTCGGCCTGCGCGACAGCGAGGACCAGGAGGCCCTCGTCGACCGCTTCGGCACCCTCCTCAAGCACGTCGCCAACGGCGACGGCTTCGTGACCCGCCTGCAGATGCTCGCCCGCACCCTCCCCGCCGACCCCGACGCCCACGCCAAGGACGTCATCCAGCGCGGCGACCCCACCGCCCCCGTCTGGCTGCGCGACTCCTACGACCAGCTGCAGTCGATGGTCTCCACCTCCTCCGAGCAGCACCGCGCCTACCTCGTCGCCTGCATGCACTACACGCGCGAACTCGCCGCCGAGGCCCACACCATCGCCCGCGCCGGCGGCCGCAAGGGCCGCAAGCTCGACCGCGACTCCGGCCTCGCCATCGTCATGGCCCGCGAGCTCACCGACATCTGCGCCCGCCTCGCCGAAGCCGACATCCGGGTACGCCAGCCCCTCGGACAGGGCCGCCTCGCCTCCCTCGTCCACTCCATGTACGACCCGGACCACCCCATCGACCACATCCAGGCCATGACCAAGCGCAACGCCTGGCCCGCCGAACTCGACGCGGTCGAACCCACCTACCTCCAGGCCAAGACCCGCGAGTCCTCCACCCGCGCCCCCTGGTGCCACGCCACCGCCTGGATCAAGGAGTGGCCCATGACCCCCGTCGGCGTGAACTTCCTCGCCCCGCTCCTCGTCCACACCCCCGACGTCATCCGCACCGTCGCCGTCACCATGGACCTCGAACCCACCGAGATCGCCATCGAGCGGATGCTCACCGAGAAGACCAACGACGAGGCCGACGCCTCCCGCGCCGCGAAGATGAACCGCACCGTCGACCCCCGCGACATCGCCGCCCACGGCCGGCTCGACCAAAGAGGTGAAGATCTCGCCAGCGGTGCGGCGGGAGTCAACCTCGTCGGGTACATCACCGTGTCCTCGCGTTCACCGGAGGCCCTCGCCCGCGACAAGAGGACGATCCGCGCCTCGGCCGGCAAGTCCTACCTGAAGCTGGAGTGGTGCGACCGCGAACACCACCGCGCCTTCGTCAACACCCTGCCGTTCGCCACCGGCATCCGACGCTAGCTGGAGGGAAAGGCCGCCATGCGAGACCCGCTGTCCGCCCTCACGGACGCCTTCACCAGCTTCCTGTTCGGCAAGGTCGAGACGACCCGCCTGCCCGTCCGCACCTCGACCGGCCAGGCCCAGGCCGTCTACCTGCCCACCGCCGCCCCCGGCCTCGGCGACTCCGGCGTGATCATCGGCCGCGAGGTCTACAGCGGCAAGGGCTACATCTACGACCCGTTCCAGCTGTACGGCCAGCAGCTCCCCGCCCCGCACTGGCTCGTCCTCGGCGAGTCCGGCAACGGCAAGTCCGCCCTGGAGAAGACGTACGTCCTGCGCCAGCTCCGCTTCCGCGACCGGCAGGTCGTCGTCCTCGACGCCCAGGGCGAGGACGGCGTCGGCGAATGGAACCTCATCGCGCAGCAGCTGGGGATAACCCCCATCCGCCTGGACCCCGTCGCCGCCAACGACGGCGGGATCCGCCTCAACCCCCTCGACCCGGCCATCACCACGACCGGGCAGCTCGCCCTGCTCCGCACCATCATCGAGGTGGCGCTCGGCCACGGCCTCGACGAACGCTCCGGCTTCGCCCTGAAGGTCGCCCACGCCTACGTCGTCGACACCATCCGCGACCGCCAGCCCGTCCTCACCGACATCGTCGAGCAGCTCCGCCACCCCGAGCCCGGCTCCGCCGAGGCCATGAACGTCGACATAGACGACGTACGGGCCTGGGGCCTGGACGTCGCGCTCGTCCTCGACCGCCTCGTCGACGGCGACCTGCGCGGCATGTTCGACGGGCCCACGACCGTCGGCATCGACCTCGACGCCCCGCTGATCGTCTTCGACCTCTCCCACATCGACCGCAACTCCATCGCCATGCCGATCCTCATGGCGATCGTCGGCGTGTGGCTGGAGCACACCTGGATCCGCCCGGACCGCAAGAAGCGCATCTTCCTCGTCGAAGAGGCCTGGCACATCATCAACAGCCCCTTCGTCGCGCAGCTCTTCCAGCGCCTCCTCAAGTTCGGCCGGCGCCTCGGCCTGTCCTTCGTCGCCGTCGTCCACCACCTGTCCGACGTCGTCGACGGCGCGGCCGCCCGCGAGGCCGCCGCCATCCTGAAGATGGCCTCGACCCGCACGATCTACGCCCAGAAAGCCGACGAGGCACGCGCCACGGGACGCGTCCTCGGCCTGCCCCGGTGGGCGGTGGAGATCATCCCCACCCTCACCCCCGGCATCGCCGTGTGGGACGTCAACGGCAACGTCCAGGTCGTCAAACACCTGATCACCGAAGCCGAACGCCCCCTCGTCTACACCGACCGCGCGATGACGGAGTCCTCCACCGCGCACATCCTCCCCGACGACCTGCTGGCGGCCGAACTGGAGGCGGAGCAGCGCGCGCTGCTCATGGAACGCCACCAGGGCGGCGGACCGGGATCCGCGACGACAGTGGCGTGAGGGGCCGGCAAGCCCCGAGGAGCACGAGAGGCACCAGATGCACGAGAGCGGCACGAGACGCCCGGCCGGTCCCGGCCCCACCCCCTCCCGCGGCATCCCGGACGGCCTCCTGGTCGCCCTGCTCGCGTTCCTCCTCGGGCTGGCCGTCCTCGTCTGGTCGTCGACGGGGCTGGCCGCGCTCCTCGCGAAGGGCGCCTGGCCGGCCACCGTCACGTTCGGCCGTACGCCCGACGCCGTCCGCGCCCTGATAGCGCAGCCGCACGACCTGCCGGGGGCCTGGCCGGCGACGGACCCGGCCGCGCTGTCGGGCTGGGGCCTGTTCTGGGGGCTGTTCGTCGGGCAGCTGCTGGTCCTGTTCGTGCTCGCCGTGTTCGTGATCGGCGCCGTGGCCCGCACGAAGGCCCGCCGGGCCCGCGCCCGCAGCGTCCCGCCGGAGCCGGCCGCGGAGCCCGATCCCGGTCCGGAGCCTGCGGCGGAGCCGGCTCCGCCGCAGCCGCCTGTGTCGAAGCCGGCACCGGTCGTCCCCGCTCCGGCCGCCGAGGGGCCGAAGGAGGAGGCGTACCGGTACGGCTTCGGCCACCCGCCCCGCGCCGAGGCACCTTCCGCCGCTCCCTCGGGCCGTGTGGCGTACGGGGGTCCGGGCGAGCGCCGCCGCCTGGCGGCCGCCCATCTCGCGTCCGCGGAGGGCGCGGCGATCGTCGTGACGTCCTCCCCGGCGCTGTGGGCGGACACGAAGGACGGCCGCGCGAAGCTGGGCCCGGTCCTCCTCTACGACCCGTCGCACCTGTGCGACACGCCGGCCCGTATGCACTGGAACCCGGCGGAGGGCTGCACGGACCGGGAGGCCGCGGCCGTCCGCGCCACGGCCCTGCTGGCGCCCGTACGGCCGCGGGCGCGCATGGACGAGGCGGTCGCCGACACGGCGGAGACCCTGCTGCGGAGCTGGCTGCAGGCGGCGGCGCTGGACGGCCGCCCGTTCAAGCAGCTGCACAGGTGGGCGCAGGGCGCCGGCGTGCAGGACGCGGTCCGCATCCTGCGCACGCACCCGCAGGCGGCGGCGGGGGCTGCCGGGGAGTTGGAGAGCGCCCTGACCGCCTACCCGGAACGACGTGACCAGGCAAGGCATCTGACGGCCCGGGCTCTGGCGTGCCTGACGTCGGTGCACATCCGCGAGGCCTGCAATCCGAACCGAGCGGATGCGCTGGCGCTGGCATCGTTTCTGCAGGAGGGGGGCACCCTTTATGTGGTGGGGGAATCCGTGGAGGAACCCGCGGCCCACCCGGGTGCGATGCCGCTGTTGACCGCACTCGCGTCGAGCGTGGTCGAGCACGGCCGCCGCATGGCCGCACGGTCATCCCACGGCCGGCTCGACCCACCACTGACCCTGGTCCTGGAGGACGTGGCGGCCGTCGCCCCGGTCCCGCAGCTGCCCGACCTGCTCGCCGAGGACGCGCTGCCGCTGCTGGCGCTGTGCCGGAGCCGCGAGCAGGCCAGGTCGCGGTGGCCGCAGTGGCCCGCGGAGGCCCCGGCCGACGCGGCCGCGCCGCACCGACCGGGGGCCCGTACGCCGGCTACCTGACCGCTATCCCCGGCCGGCGGGCCGGGGATAGACGTACTCCAGCTCCTTCGCCGACGGGTCGCCGGGCTTGGGGATGACGAGCCCGCTCGGCCGGAACCCGTACCGCCGGTAGAAGCCGCCGGCCCGCGCGTTGTCCTCGTGGACGAACAGCCGGACGCGCTGCAGCCGCGGTTCCTCCAGCGACCAGGCCCATTCCAGCGTGGCGGCGAACAGGGCGTCGGTGAGCCCGCGCCCCCGCCAGTCAGGCCGCACATACACGCCGACGAGGTGGCCCTGATCGACATCGACGGTCCGCTCGAGGAAGTCGGCGCCGCCGACGGGCTCGACGAACGCGGACACGGAGCCGGCCCACTGCCCGTCGGCCGTCTCGGCGATGAACTGCCGGACGTGGACGCCTTCGGCGGCGCCGCGTGCCCGTTCCTGCCAGTAGGCGTCGGGTTTCGCCGCGGCGTCCTCGACGGATTCCAGGAACGCCATGGGCGCGAGCGGGTCGGCGAGGGCCTCCAGGCGGAGCGCCTTGACCTTCTGCCATTCGTCGGTGTGTACGGGCCGGATCGCAAACTGTTCCATGCACCCGGATCCAATCACGGTCGGGCGCGTACCGCACCGCCATTCATTCTGCCCTGAAACGCAGGAAAGCCCCGCACCAGAGCTGGTGCGGGGCTTTCCCACAATGATTGTTCGGCGGCGTCCTACTCTCCCACAGGGTCCCCCCTGCAGTACCATCGGCGCTGAAAGGCTTAGCTTCCGGGTTCGGAATGTAACCGGGCGTTTCCCTAACGCTATGACCACCGAAACACTATG
>NZ_RPSE01000036.1:0-30822 GCF_003949955.1 Streptomyces sp. WAC05292 | reverse complement strand
GGGCCTGGGCCGGGCCGGGCGGCCCGGGCGGCTGCCGTGCGGGCGGGCCGTCAGCCGTAGGTGTCGCCCGGGCCCGAGCTGCCGGGGGCCCGCCAGGGCCCGTACGGCTTGGGGCGTCCGCCCGGTCCGCGGACCTTGATCAGCCGGACCGTGCCCTGGCCGAGGTCGGCGTTCAGCCGCGCGACCAGCTGCGGGGCGAGCAGCTTCAGCTGCGCCGCCCAGGCCGAGGAGTCGCACCTCACGAAGAGCTCGTGCTCCTCATAGCGTTCCGGTTCGCAGTGCGCGGCGATCTCCGGTCCGACGATCTCCGGCCAGCGCTCCATCACGCCGACCACCGCCATCGGCATCTCCCAGCCGCGCTCCGTGCGCAGCCGTTCCAGCGCGGCCATCAGCGGCATGGGGTCCCTGCCGTCGGCCCGGGCGCCGGACCGCAGGCCCGGCTGGTTCCGGCGGGCGCCTCGGCCGCCGGCGGCCTGGCCGCGGGCGCGCGCCTGCTCGCGGGCCGCCGCCAGGGCCTGCCGCGCCAGGTCGACGCCGGAGGGCTCCGGGGCCCTGGGCCGCTCGCCCGGAGCGCTGCCTCCGCTTCCGGTTCCGTTTCCGCCCTGCCCGTGGTCCTTCACAGCCGGGTCACCTCACCGCCGGACACCCCGAACCTCGCCCCCGCGAGGACCCCGGGAACGTCGTCGTCCACCGCGGCCGTCACCAGTACCTGCTCGCCCGGGGCCACCAGCTCGGCCAGCCGCTCCCGGCGCCGCGCGTCCAGCTCGGCGAAGACGTCGTCGAGGATCAGCACCGGCTCGGAGCCCTCGGCGCGCAGCAGCTCGTAGGAGGCGAGCCGCAGGGCGAGCGCGTAACTCCAGGATTCGCCGTGGCTGGCGTACCCCTTGGCCGGCAGCTCCCCGAGCCGCAGCAGCACGTCGTCCCGGTGCGGCCCGACGAGGGTGACGCCCCTTTCGATCTCCTGCTTGCGCACCTGGGCCAGTGCCTGGAGCAGCACCTCGTACAGCTCCTCGCGCGAGCGGGCCGCGCCGCTGTCGACGGGCTCGCCGGCGGAGCAGCGGTAGGCGAGGCCGAGCGGGCCGCCGCCGGGTGCGAGCTGCTCGTAGGCCTTGTCGGCCAGCGGGAGCAGCGTCGCGATCAGGTCGAGGCGCTGGGCCAGCAGCTCGGCGCCGGCGCGGGCCAGGTGCTGGTCCCACACGTCCAGGGTGGACAGGTCCATGGAGCGGCCGCCGTGGCGGCGTGCCATGGCCGCGGACTTCAGCAGGGTGTTGCGCTGCTTGAGGACCCGCTCGTAATCGGAGCGGACGCCGGCCATCCGCGGGGAGCGCGCCGTGACCAGCTCGTCGAGGAAGCGGCGCCGCTCTCCCGGGTCGCCCTTGACGAGGGCGAGGTCCTCCGGCGCGAACAGCACCGTCCGGACGATGCCGAGCACGTCCCTGGGCCTGACCTGGGAGGACCTGTTGATGCGGGCGCGGTTGGCGCGGCCGGGGTTGAGTTCCAGCTCGACCAGCTGCTGCCGGTCGCCCTGCCGGACGGCGGCGCGGACCACGGCCCGCTCGGCGCCCATCCGGACGAGCGGGGCGTCCGAGGAGACGCGGTGGCTGCCCAGCGTGGCCAGGTAGCCGACGGCCTCGACGAGGTTCGTCTTGCCCTGGCCGTTGGGGCCGACGAAGGCGGTGACGCCCGGGTCGAGAGGGACCTCGGCCCGGGCGTACGAGCGGAAGTCGGCCAGGGAGAGGTGTGTGACGTGCATGCGGCGCCGACCTCCCCCGGCTGTGCTCTGCTGTGCTCTGCTGTGTGGTGCGGTGTGCGGCGGGCTACTTCTTCTCCACCGCGTGGCCGCCGAACTGGTTGCGCAGCGCGGCGATCATCTTCATCTGCGGCGAGTCGTCCTGGCGCGAGGCGAAGCGCGCGAAGAGCGACGCGGTGATCGCCGGCAGCGGGACGGCGTTGTCGATCGCCGCCTCCACGGTCCAGCGGCCCTCGCCGGAGTCCTGCGCGTAGCCGCGCAGCTGCTCCAGGTGCTCGTCCTCGTCGAGGGCGTTGACGGCCAGGTCGAGCAGCCAGGAGCGGATGACGGTCCCCTCCTGCCAGGACCGGAACACCTCGCGGACGTCGGTGACGGAGTCGACCTTCTCCAGCAGCTCCCAGCCCTCGGCGTAGGCCTGCATCATGGCGTACTCGATGCCGTTGTGGACCATCTTCGCGAAGTGCCCCGCGCCGACCTTGCCGGCGTGGACGGAGCCGAAGTCGCCCTCGGGCTTGAGCGCGTCGAAGACCGGCTGGACGGCCGCGACGTGCTCCTTGTCGCCGCCGTACATGAGCGCGTAGCCGTTCTCCAGGCCCCACACGCCGCCGGAGACGCCGCAGTCGACGAAGCCGATGCCCTTGGCGGCGAGCTCCTCGGCGTGCTTCTCGTCGTCGGTCCAGCGCGAGTTGCCGCCGTCGACGACGATGTCGCCGGGGGAGAGCAGCTCGCCGAGCTCGTCGATGGTGGACTGGGTCGCGGCACCGGCCGGGACCATCACCCACACCACGCGGGGCGCCTGGAGTCCGTCCACAAGCTCAGAGAGGCTGTGGACGTCGGCGAGGTCAGGGTTGCGGTCGTATCCGATGACGGTGTGGCCTGCGCGGCGGATGCGCTCGCGCATGTTGCCGCCCATCTTGCCGAGACCGACGAGACCGAGCTCCATCAGGTGGTTCCTTTTGCGTTGTGGCCGTGTGTGCCGGATGCCCCCGGTGCCCGGGAGTACCCGGCTCCGAGCCTACGCCGGGCCGTCGCACACGGCGCCACGGGCGCTCCGGGCTCCGCCGTACGGGGCGCGGCGCGGGGCGCCGGCGGGGCGGCAGCCGTCGGGGCCCGGCCCCCGCGCGGGCGGCGGGAGCGGGCCCCGGTGGCGGGCGGGTGTCAGCCGGAGAGGCGCACCGGCATGATCAGGTACTTGTAGGCCTCGTCCGCCTCGGCGTCCACGGCGGGGCGGCCGCTGAGCAGCGCCGGCTTGGTGGACGTGGTGAAGCTGAGCTGGGCGGCGGGCGAGTCGATCGCGCTGAGGCCGTCGAGCAGGAAGGTCGGGTTGAAGGCGATCGAGATGTCGTCGCCCTCCAGGACCGCGTCGACCCTTTCCACAGCCTGTGCGTCGTCGGAGGAGCCTGCCTCCAGGATCAGCACGCCCTGCTCGAAGCTCAGGCGGACCGGGGTGTTGCGCTCGGCGACCAGCGCGACGCGCTTGACGGCCTCCACGAAGGGCGCGGTCTCGATCACGGCGACGGAGTTGAACTCGGTCGGGAAGAGCGTGCGGTACTTGGGCAGGTCGCCTTCGAGGAGGCGGGTGGTGGTGCGGCGCCCGGCGCCCTCGAAGCCGATGAGGCCCTCGCCGGCACCGGAGCCGGACAGCGCCAGGGTGACGGTGTCGCCGCTGGTCAGGGACTTCGCGGTGTCGAGGAGCGTCTTGGCGGGGACGAGGGCGACGGCGGAGGCGTCCGGGTTCTCCGGCTTCCACAGGAACTCGCGGACCGCGAAGCGGTAGCGGTCGGTGGAGGCGAGGGTGACGCGGTCGCCCTCGATCTCGATGCGGACGCCGGTGAGGACGGGAAGCGTGTCGTCGCGGCCGGCGGCGATGGCGACCTGGGCCGCGGCGGCGGCGAAGACCTCGCCGGAGACGGTGCCGGTGGCGGTCGGCATCTGCGGGAGGGCCGGGTACTCCTCCACCGGCAGGGTGTGGAGGGTGAAGCGGGAGGAGCCGCAGACCACGGTCGCCCGTACACCGTCTGTGGAAATCTCCACCGGCCGGTTGGGGAGGGCGCGGCAGATGTCGGCGAGGAGCCGGCCGGAGACGAGGACGGTGCCGTCCTCCTCGACGTCCGCCTCGACGGAGACGCGGGCCGAGACCTCGTAGTCGAAGCCGGACAGGGACAGCGTCCCGTCCTCGGCCTTCAGCAGCAGGCCCGCGAGGACGGGCACCGGCGGCCGGGCCGGGAGGCTGCGGGCAGCCCAGGCCACCGCCTCCGCGAGTACGTCGCGCTCCACCCGGATCTTCACCGGAACCGCCTCCTGCTGTTGCTCGCTCGTCCGTCTGCCGGCCTTCGTCGTCGGCCCGCCGCTGCCTTGCCCCGGGGGCTGCGGCCCGTCGGTGCCGGGAACCAGTCTGACGTACGGCACCGACAGCGCGTGCTGCCGCCCGTCAAATCGGGAGCGAGGTGTCGGGGAGGGCTTCGAGCCGGGTTGTGCACAGGGCCTGCTTGAAAACCGATTCCGAGCTAACTGTCCATGGGGGTAGTAGTAGGGGCTGTGGAAACCGTGGATAAGCCCGTTTCCGCAGGTCAAGCCCCGGTTTTTATCCCCATGCCCTGTGGGCGGCGCCGTGGACAACACGGTGTCGCTGTGGAGAACAGAAAGTTCTGCACAGGCCATCCCCAGATGACCCGGAGTACTCCACAGCTGCGTCCCCAGTTTTCCCCCGGTACTCCACAGCCCAAACGTCGACTTTGGTGTGACGGCTTTCACTCCGGCCGGTGAGCGGGGTCACTCGGTTGCCGAACAGTGGACAGCGGTGTGGGTAAGTCATCGGAACCTGTGCACAGGATGCGGCAACCTGTGGGTGAGCGGTGGACAACGCCGTGGACCGGTCTGTGGACGGATCGGGTGTCCACAGTCTGTGGATATCTTTGGTGCACAATTCCACAGCCCGCTGACCTGCTCTGATGGTCCCTCACCCGGAAGCCCTGTGGACAGATTGTGGGTGACGAATCCCGTCCCCACCCTGTGGACCCAAGAAAGTCCCGCAATCTGTGGATAAGTTGCTCTCCAGGGGGCGTATTCGAACAGACCAGGGGCGCGTGCACGAAGAAGGGCGCCCCCGGAGTGATCCGGAAGCGCCCTGCGGGTGCGTTTGGCGGAGCACCAGGAGCCCGCGGAAGGCGCTTTGACGGGCCGTCGGGAGCACGCGCACAGGCCGGCCCGCGGGAGCCGCGGGCCGGCCTGTGGATGCTGTGGACGAAGCGCCGGTCAGGCGTTCTTGATGCGGTTCGTGAGCTCGGTGACCTGGTTGTAGATGGAGCGGCGCTCCGCCATCAGGGCGCGGATCTTGCGGTCCGCGTGCATGACGGTGGTGTGGTCGCGGCCGCCGAAGTGCGCCCCGATCTTCGGCAGGGAGAGGTCCGTCAGCTCCCTGCACAGGTACATCGCGATCTGCCGCGCCGTGACCAGCACCCTGCTGCGCGAGGAGCCGCACAGGTCGTCCACCGTCAGGCCGAAGTAGTCGGCGGTGGCCGCCATGATGTCCCCGGCCGTGATCTCGGGCGCCGAGTCCTCGCCCCCGGGGATCAGGTTCTTCAGGACGTCCTCGGTCAGGCCCAGGTCGACGGGCTGCCGGTTCAGGCTCGCGAAGGCGGTGACCCGGATCAGGGCCCCCTCCAGCTCGCGGATGTTGCGCGAGATGCGGGAGGCGATGAACTCCAGCACCTCCGGCGGGGCGTTGAGCTGCTCCTGCACCGCCTTCTTGCGCAGGATCGCGATGCGCGTCTCCAGCTCGGGCGGCTGGACGTCCGTGATCAGGCCCCACTCGAAGCGGTTGCGGAGCCGGTCCTCCAGCGTGACGAGCTGCTTGGGCGGCCGGTCGGAGGACAGCACGATCTGCTTGTTCGCGTTGTGCAGCGTGTTGAAGGTGTGGAAGAACTCCTCCTGCGTCGACTCCTTGCTCGCGAGGAACTGGATGTCGTCGACCAGCAGGATGTCCATCTCGCGGTAGCGCTTGCGGAAGGCGTCGCCCTTGCCGTCGCGGATGGAGTTGATGAACTCGTTGGTGAACTCCTCCGAGCTCACGTAGCGCACCCGCGTCCCCGGGTAGAGGCTGCGCGCGTAGTGCCCGATGGCGTGGAGCAGGTGCGTCTTGCCCAGGCCGGACTCGCCGTAGATGAAGAGCGGGTTGTACGCCTTGGCGGGCGCCTCGGCGACCGCCACCGCCGCCGCGTGCGCGAACCGGTTCGACGCGCCGATCACGAACGTGTCGAAGAGGTACTTCGGGTTCAGCCGGGCCGTCGGCTCCAGCGGGCCCGAGGTCGATCCGGAGGACGGCGCGGGCGGCGCGGGCCGGCCGGGCGCCGGGCGCGGCGCGGACTGCTCGTACTGCTGCGGATCGTAGGACTCGTACGGCTTCTGGTCGTAGGAGCCCTGCTCGTAGCCGTTCTGGTCGTACGGGCCCTGGTCGTAGCCGCCCGACTCGGGCTGCTGCAGGTAGCCGGGCTGAGGGGAGGCGTAGGGGTCGCGCTCGGGGAAGCCGCCGAGGCGGGGCTGCTGCCAGCCGTAGTCGTCCTGCTGGCCGCCGCGGGGCCAGGCGCCCGGCTCGGGGCGCGGCTGCTGGTAGTCCGGGTAGGCGGGGCGGGCCGTCGGCAGCTGGTCGTCGGCCGGGCCGGTGTGCCCGCCGGGGTGCTGCCCGCCGTACGGCTCGTACGCCTCACCGCGCTGCGGGGCCGGCGGCGCCATGGGCGCGGGCTCGCCGGCCGAGTCGTCGACGGTGATGGCGATGCGGATCGGGCGGCCGCACTCGCGGCTGAGCGCGTCGCTGATCAGCGGGGCGAGGCGGCCCTCCAGGACGCGCTTGCCGTACTCGTTGGGCACGGCGAGCAACGCGGTGTCGGCGACCAGGGCCAGGGGCTGGCAGCGCTCGACCCACTGCCGGTCCTTGGGCTCGATCGCCTGCTGGCCCTCCCCCAGGAGCTTGTCGAGCACCCGTGGCCACACTGCGGCAAGATCGGCAGGTACGTCAGCCACAGGGCACGCTCTCTCACAGGGGTCCCACGAATGTGTGGTTCTTTGGGACGGTCGGGACAAAAAATCCAGGGTCAGGCAACGGTAGTCAGCGCAGCCGGTACGGTTCAAGTCGTTGTCCACAGCCTGTGCACAGCGCGGGGTGGCATCGCCTCGGTTTGACCGGATGGCGTAGCCGCGCGTACCGTAACGAGGTCGAGTTGTCGATGGCTGCTGCCGCCTGCCTACCGATGGGCGAGGATCACTAGTTGTGATCGTTGAGCGGTGCCACTCGGGCGAACACGCGAGCTTCCTCGTGGGCGCACGGTGACAGCCAGGCGATGTCCCGCCACAACGATTCATTCTCTGGAGCCCCCGAGTGAGCAAGCGCACCTTCCAGCCGAACAACCGCCGCCGCGCCAAGACCCACGGCTTCCGCCTGCGGATGCGTACGCGTGCCGGCCGCGCCATCCTGGCGAACCGCCGCAGCAAGGGCCGCTCTGCCCTCTCCGCGTAACCACACGCAGGTAGTGACGTCGTGCTGTCTCCCGACAATCGGCTGAGGCGGCGCGAGGACTTCGCGAGCGCGGTACGACGGGGCCGCAGGGCCGGTCGCCCGCTCCTCGTCGTCCACCTACGTACAAGCGGTGCAACGGACCCGCACGAGCCGGGGGAGACTGATCCCCCGACGCGTGCGGGTTTCGTCGTCAGCAAGGCCGTGGGCGGTGCCGTGGTCCGCAACCGGGTCAAGCGCCGACTGCGCCATCTCGTGCGCGAACGGCTGACCCGGCTGCCCGCCGGTAGCCTGGTGGTGGTGCGGGCACTGCCCGGATCGGGCGATGCCGGCCCCGAGGATCTGGCCCGGGACCTGGATGCCGCCCTGCTGCGGCTCCTGGGAGGCGCAGCTCGATGAAGTACCCGCTGCTCGCTCTGATCAAGCTGTACCAGTGGACGATCAGTCCGCTGCTCGGCCCGGTGTGCCGCTATTACCCCTCGTGCTCGCGCTACGGGTTCACGGCCATCGACCGGCATGGTGCGGTGAAGGGGACGGTCCTGACCGTCTGGCGGATCCTGCGGTGCAATCCGTGGACCGCCGGCGGCGTGGACCATGTCCCACCTCGTAAACGCCCGCGTTGGCACGAGCAGCTGCGCAGTGCGTTGCGTAGATCTCGCAATGCTCAAGGAGCCTGATTAGTGGACACGATTGCCAGTCTGTTCAGCTTTATCACCACGCCCGTCTCGTGGATCATCGTGCAGTTCCACTCGCTGTACGGTGCGATCTTCGGTGCGGACAGTGGGTGGGCCTGGGGCCTGTCCATCGTGTCCCTCGTGGTCCTGATCCGCATCTGCCTGATCCCGCTCTTCGTGAAGCAGATCAAGGCGACGCGCGGCATGCAGGCGCTCCAGCCGAAGATGAAGGCGATCCAGGAGCGCTACAAGAACGACAAGCAGCGCCAGTCCGAAGAGATGATGAAGCTGTACAAGGAGACGGGTACCAACCCGCTCTCCTCGTGCCTGCCCATCCTGGCGCAGTCCCCGTTCTTCTTCGCCCTGTACCACGTGCTCGCGACCATCGCCGACGGCAAGACCATCGGCGTCCTGGACGAGCAGCTCGTCGACAGCGCCCGGTCCGCCCGCATCTTCGGCGCCCCGATCGCGGCGAAGTTCATGGACAGCGAGGAGAAGGTCGCCGCCCTCGGCGCCTCCCTCACCGACGTCCGCATCGTGACCGCAGTCATGATCATCATGATGTCGCTGTCGCAGTTCTACACGCAGCGCCAGCTGATGCAGAAGAACGTCGACCTGACGGTCAAGACGCCGTTCATGCAGCAGCAGAAGATGCTCATGTACATCTTCCCGGTGATCTTCGCGGTCATGGGCGTCAACTTCCCCGTCGGTGTCCTCGTCTACTGGCTGACCACCAACGTCTGGACCATGGGTCAGCAGATGTACGTGATCAACCAGAACCCGACCCCCGGCAGCAAGGCCCAGGACCAGTACCTGGCACGCCTCCTCAAGCACGTCTCCTCGCACGAGGGCGTCAAGGGCCGGGGCCGGAAGAAGATCGTCGCGGGCATCGTGGCCAAGGGCCCGGACCGCAACGAGAACGAGCGCAGGTTCATCGCGGCCCTGACGAAGCAGGGCCTGGCGGCCCAGGCCGACGGCTCCGTGGTCAAGAGCGCCGTGGCCACGGCGGACGCCGACGCGGCGAGCGGCGGCGCCCCCAAGCGGCAGCAGCCCAAGCGCCAGTCGAAGTCGCAGCGCCAGACGCCCTCCAAGCCCTCTTCCAAGAAGTAAGAAGGAGTCCCTCCCGTGACGGAAGGCACCACCACCGCCGCCGCCCAGAGTGGCGACACCCTCACCCGCCTTGAGCAGGAGGGTGAGATCGCGGCCGACTACCTCGAGGGTCTGCTCGACATCGCCGACCTCGACGGCGACATCGACATGGACGTCGAGGCAGACCGCGCCTCGGTCTCGATCGTCAGCGACTCGGCAAGCCGCGACCTGCAGAAGCTCGTCGGCCGTGACGGCGAGGTCCTGGAGGCCCTGCAGGAGCTCACCCGCCTCGCTGTCCACCGCGAGACGGGCGACCGCAGCCGCCTCATGCTGGACATCGCCGGCTTCCGGGCGAAGAAGCGCCAGGAACTGGCGGCCGTCGGCGCCAAGGCGGCAGCCGACGTCAAGGCCTCCGGCGAGCCCCTCAAGCTGGCCCCCATGACGCCGTTCGAGCGCAAGGTCGTCCACGACGCCGTGGCGGCCGCCGGCCTGCGGAGCGAGTCGGAGGGCGAGGAGCCGCAGCGCTTCGTCGTCGTGCTCCCGGCCTGACCCGAGCCCGAGTCCTCGGCCCCGTCTGTGTCGCAGGCGGGGCCGATGTTTGTCAGCCTGGCATTGCCGAGCGGGCCGGACCCGCCCGAGCGGTCCACCCCTCGATCCCCCTCGATCCACGCGGTACGCGATACGGAAGGACGGTCCCCCGTGACGGAGGCAGCGGAGCTTCCCCCGGCACCCGAGCAGGCGCGCGCGGTGTTCGGCGAGTTTTTCCCGGAAGCTGTGCGCTATGCGGAGCTGCTGGCCGACGCGGGGGTCAAGCGCGGCCTGATCGGCCCGCGCGAGGTCCCGCGGCTGTGGGAGCGGCACCTGCTGAACTGCGCCGTCCTGTCGGAGGTCGTCCCCGAGGGCGTCACCGTGTGCGACGTGGGCTCCGGCGCGGGCCTCCCCGGCATCCCGCTGGCCCTTGTCCGGCGGGATCTGAAGATCACCCTGCTGGAGCCCCTGCTGCGGCGCACCACCTTCCTCCAGGAAGCCGTGGAGCTGCTGGGGCTGGACCACGTGACGGTGGTCCGGGGCCGAGCCGAGGAGATGCTCGGCAAGGTGCCGCCGGTGCACGTGGTGACCGCACGCGCGGTGGCCCCGCTGGACCGCCTCGCGGGCTGGGGCGTGCCGCTGCTGCGCCCGTACGGCGAGATGCTGGCCCTCAAGGGCGACACCGCAGAGGAGGAGCTGGTGGCGGCGAAGGCCGCACTGGCCAAGCTCGGTGTGGTGAAGACCTCGGTGCTCCATGTGGGCGAGGGTGTGGTGGATCCCATGTCGACGGTGGTCCGTGTGGAGGTGGGGGAGAGCCCCGGCGGGGTGAGGTTCGCCGCCAAGCGGGCGAAGGCGGCCCGGGTGGGGCGCGCACGCCGCCGGCGCTGAGAGCAGCGTCCCCCGGGTGCGGCGGGTCCTGCATCGGATCCGTTGCGCCCGATAGGTATGGATTTCGGAGTGTCGGAGGGGCCTGAAGACTCCGTTTCGGCATCGTGTTTCACGTGAAACGTCGCTCTCTGCTGCACGGAATCATCAGTCGCGGCCGTGCGGCCGCCGCCCCCCGCTCCCGCAAGGAGGCAGGAGGGACGGAGTTGTCCACAGGTGTGGATTCATCCACAGGTGCACGGGCCCCGCTGGTTCGCGACCCCGGTGACATGGCAGGCTCTGTTCAGCCCGAGCCTGATGTCGAGGAGAGTGACACCGTGCGGTCCGACGCCAACCTCGCGGGGCCGATGGCCGATCCGGTCCCCGGTCCCCGCTCTGAATCGGCGGGCGGCGATGTTTCACGTGAAACACCGCCCCCGCCTCCTGTCGACAACGATGCGTCCATCGGCGCAGCCGCATCCTTCGCGGTCGAGCCGCTGGCCCGTTCGGGCGAGGGGCTGCCGAGGCCGGCGCAGACCCGGGTCATCGTGGTCGCCAACCAGAAGGGCGGAGTGGGCAAGACCACGACGACCGTGAACCTCGCGGCCTCCCTGGCCCTGCACGGTGCACGCGTCCTGGTCATCGACCTCGACCCGCAGGGCAACGCCTCCACCGCCCTCGGCATCGACCACCACGCCGAGGTGCCGTCGATCTACGACGTCCTGGTGGACAGCCGTCCGCTGCTCGAAGTCGTCCAGCCGGTCATCGACGTGGAAGGGCTCTTCTGTGCCCCTGCCACCATCGACCTGGCGGGCGCGGAGATCGAGCTCGTCTCGCTCGTGGCGCGCGAGAGCCGCCTCCAGCGGGCCATCCAGGCATACGAGCAGCCGCTGGACTACATCCTCATCGACTGCCCGCCCTCTCTGGGCCTGCTGACGGTGAATGCCCTGGTCGCCGGTGCCGAGGTGCTGATCCCGATCCAGTGCGAGTACTACGCCCTGGAGGGGCTGGGCCAGCTGCTGCGCAACGTCGACCTGGTGCGGGCCCACCTGAACCCTGCGCTGCACGTGTCGACGATCCTGCTGACGATGTACGACGGCAGGACGCGCCTGGCCTCCCAGGTGGCGGAGGAGGTCCGGACCCACTTCGGGAGCGAGGTGCTGCGGACGAGCATCCCCCGGTCGGTGCGCATCTCGGAGGCGCCGAGCTACGGGCAGACGGTGCTCACCTACGACCCGGGCTCCAGCGGCGCCCTCTCCTACATGGAAGCGGCGCGGGAGATGGCGCTGCGGGGGGCCGGACTCCATTACGACGGTCGCGACGCCCACGTGGGCGCGGGCATGAACAGCACGCAGAGCATGGCGGAGGGGATCCAATGAGTGAGCGACGTAGGGGTCTGGGGCGGGGGCTCGGCGCGCTGATCCCCGCAGCTCCCCAGGAGCGGACGCCGGCGGCGGGGGGCACAGGGCAGGCAGTGGCGGCGGCCCCCCTGCCGGGGCCCGGTTCTGAGCGGGGAATCGCCGCGGCGAAGCTGACCTCCCTCGCACAGGCCGATGTTTCACGTGAAACATCCATTGCGCTCGCCGAGCCGACCGACACGGTCGCGGTGGACGCCGCCGTCGGCGAGGTGGCGGGAGCCACCTTCGCGGAAATCGCCGTGGACGAGATCGAGGCGAACCCGTGGCAGCCCCGTGAGGTCTTCGACGCGGCGGCCCTGGCGGAGCTGGTCACCTCCATCCGCGAGGTCGGACTGCTCCAGCCGATCGTCGTGCGGCGGGCTTCGGCCGGCGGCTACGAGCTCATCATGGGTGAGCGGCGTCTGCGGGCCTGCAAGGAGGCCGGCCTCCAGCGGATTCCGGCGATCATCCGGGCCACCGAAGACGACAAGATGCTGCTGGACGCCCTGCTGGAGAACCTCCACCGGGCACAGCTGAACCCGCTGGAAGAGGCCGCGGCCTACGACCAGCTGCTGCGGGACTTCAACTGCACCCACGACGAGCTTGCGGACCGGATCGGCCGCTCCCGCCCGCAGGTGACGAACACCCTCCGGCTCCTCAAGCTGTCGCCGAAGGTCCAGCGGCGGGTGGCGGCCGGTGTCCTGCTGTCCGGCCACGCCCGCGCCCTGCTCGGTGTCGACGACCCGGAGGCTCAGGACCAGCTCGCGGCCCGCATCGTGGCCGAAGGGCTCTCCGTGCGTTCGGTCGAGGAGATCGTGTCGCTCATGGGCTCGGAGCCGGCCGCCGCGGTCAAGCCGAAGGGCCCCCGTGCGGGCGGCCGGGTGTCCCCGGCCCTCAGCGAGCTGGCGACGCGGCTGTCCGACCGCTTCGAAACCCGGGTGAAGGTCGACCTCGGGCAGAAGAAGGGCAAGATCACCGTCGAGTTCGCCTCGATGGAGGACCTGGAGCGGATCCTGGCGACCCTGGCTCCCGGCGAGGGCCGGGTGCTGGAACAGGGGCAGTCCGCGGAGTGACCCTCCCGCCCGCCGAGGGGCGGATCGCGCCGGTGCTGCCGGGGCGGTCCGCCCCTTTGGCTTGGAGCGGTTTCTCCTGATTCGGGCTCTGGATACGATGCGCTCATGGGGCGTCGGTTGGTACCACTCACACTGGACAACCTGCAGGACCTGCCTCGGCGTTGCCGGTCCTGTGTGTTCTGGGAGCTGGACCCGGTCAGCGGCGAGGCCGCCGTGAAGGCCGGGACGTCCGAACTCGAAAAAGAGGGGTGGATCTCCGCCGTTCTGCTGGAGTGGGGTTCGTGCGGCCGCGTCGTCTACGTCGACGAGGTCCCTGTCGGCTTCGTGATGTACGCGCCGCCTGCCTACGTCCCCCGTTCGACGGCCTTCCCGACCAGCCCGGTCTCACCCGACGCGGTGCAGCTGATCACCGCCTGGATCAGCCCCGGGTACCAGGGGCAGGGCCTTGGGCGGGTGATGGTGCAGACGGTGGCCAAGGACCTCCTGCGGCGTGGGTTCCGCGCCATCGAGGCGTTCGGCGACGCCCGCTGGGAGGGCCCCGCCTGCCTGCTCCCCGCCGACCACCTGCTGGCCGTGGGCTTCAAGACCGTTCGGCCGCACGCCACGCATCCGCGGCTGCGGTTGGAGCTGCGCTCCACGCTCTCCTGGAAGGAGGACGTGGAGTTGGCACTGGACCGGCTTCTCGGAGGCGCCCGCAAGGAGCCGGCACTGCGCCCTCTGTGAGCCCCTCGGCCGGCCGGTGCCGGACGTGCGAAACGGGGCCGCCCCTCAGGGGCGGCCCCGTTTCACGTGAAACACCGCGGAGGCGGCTGCCGTCAGGCGGTCGGGTCCCCGACGAAGTCGCTCAGGTCGCGCAGGATCGCCGCCTTGGGCTTGGCACCGACGATGGTCTTGACGACCTCACCGCCCTGGTAGACGTTCAGGGTGGGGATGGACATGACGCCGTACTTGGCCGCCGTGCCGGGGTTCTGGTCGATATTGAGCTTGACGATCTCGATCTGGTCGCCGTATTCGGCGGCGATCGCCTCCAGGGACGGCGCGATCTGGCGGCACGGGCCGCACCACTCGGCCCAGAAGTCCACCAGGACAGGCTTGGTGCTCTTGAGGACCTCGGTCTCGAAGTCGGCGTCGGTCACGTTCTTGAGGGTGCCGGCCACAGCGGCCTCCTATTTCTTCCTGCGGGGTGTTGAGTGGGGGGAGTCTGGGGTCAGACCGTCGCGTGCGCCTTCTCGGCGTGCGAGAGCGCGGCGAGGAAGCGCTCGGCGTCGAGGGCGGCCGAGCAGCCGGTCCCCGCGGCGGTGATGGCCTGACGGTACGTGTGGTCGACGACGTCGCCCGCACCGAACACGCCGGTCACGTTGGTGCGCGTCGAGGGGGCGTCCACCTTGAGGTAGCCCTCGTCGTCGAGCTCCAGCTGGTCCTTGAACAGCTCGGTCCGCGGGTCGTGGCCGACGGCGATGAACAGGCCGGTCACGGGAAGCTCGGAGGTCTCGCCGGTCTTGGTGTTGCGCAGCGTCAGGCCGGACAGCTTCTGCTCACCGTGGATCACGGCGACCTCGCTGTCCCAGGCGAACCGGATCTTCGGGTCGGCGAAGGCGCGGTCCTGCATGGCCTTGGAGGCGCGCAGCGCGTCGCGGCGGTGGACGACGGTGACGGACTTGGCGAACCGGGAGAGGAACGTGGCCTCTTCGATCGCGGTGTCGCCGCCGCCGACGACGGCGATGTCCTGGTCCTTGAAGAAGAAGCCGTCGCAGGTGGCGCACCAGGAGACGCCGCGGCCGGAGAGGGCGTCCTCGTTGGGCAGGCCGAGCTTGCGGTGCTGTGAGCCGGTGGCCACGATGACGGCCTTGGCGCGGTGGACGGTGCCGGCCGTGTCGGTGACGGTCTTGATCTCGCCGGTCAGGTCGACGGACACGATGTCGTCGGCGATGAGCTCGGCGCCGAAGCGCTCGGCCTGGCCGCGCATGTTGTCCATCAGGTCCGGGCCCATGATGCCGTCGCGGAAGCCCGGGAAGTTCTCGACCTCGGTCGTGTTCATCAGCGCACCGCCGGCGGTGACGGCGCCCTCGAAGACGAGCGGCTTGAGCGAAGCGCGTGCGGTGTAGAGGGCGGCCGTGTATCCGGCCGGCCCGGAACCGATGATGATCACGTTTCGGACGTCGCTCACGGGTCTCTTCCTCGTCTCTGTGGACTGCGCGCTGCTGGCCGGGGGCCGGTGTGGAGTCTCACCCCACCCAACGGATCCTAAGGCGCGTCCATTCCCGGCCCGTCCCCGTCCGGGTGCCAAGCTGTCAGCTCCGCGGGTAGGTCCTGGTCAGCAGGGGCTCTCCGGCACCGCCCGAAGGGGTGGCGGTACACCCGGCCCCCACGACGTACGCATCGACACGGCCGGTGTCTCCGGGGTGCGGGAGGACGAGGAGGAAGGCCTCGGTGCCCTGGTAGCTGCCGCGTTCGGCGGCGAGCGGGGCCTCCGTGCGGCCTGTGGCACCGAGGACGCAGGCGGGTACCCCGGCCGCGTCCGTGCCGACCGACCGGTCGCCGGGGTCGATGTCCTGGCTCTGCGGGGCGTTCTCCGCTCCGAAGGTGCTGTTCCCCTCGGGAGGGGTCGCCTTCTTCGCACCGTCGGCCGGGCCGAGGAGCCGCCGGACGCTGTCCTGGAGGCCCTGTGCGGTGTAGGCGCCGCCTGCCGGCGCCTGGGCCGTCGTACGGGGATCGGAGGTGCGGGCGGCGGTGTCGGGCGAGCCCGATCCGAACAGGCCCCCGGCGAAGAGGATGCCGAATGCGCATGCCGCGGCGCCGGCGAGACCGGCGGCGACCGCGATCCGGCGCCGGGCGCGGCGCCGGCCGGGGCCGGCTGCTCCGTCCGGGTGGCCTGCGGGCCGGCGTCCGCCCAGACGGGACGGCGTGCCGGCAGCAGCCCCGGAGGCGGTCGGCTGCGCGGCGCCGCCCGCCGCCGCGCCCGCGGCGTCGTCGCCGTTCCTCGGCGTGGTGGAGTCCAGCAGGGCCTCGGCGGCGAGGGCCGCATCGATGCGTCCGGCGACGTCCCCGGGCATGCGCGGCGGCCCGGGCAGCGTGCCGAGCAGGGAGCGGATCTCCTCCAGGGAGGCGAGTACGTCGGCGCACAGGGGGCACTCGGCCAGATGGCGGCGTACCTGTGCGGTCCGGGCCGGGGAGAGCAGGCCCTCGGCCAGGTCGGAGATCTCCGAGACGTCCGGGTGCCGGATCGTGCCGGCTGCGGGAGTCACGTTCGTCCACCTCCGCCCTTCACCGTGTCTGCTCCCGGGGCTGGATGACCGGGGTCTGCCGCTGGTGGGACGGGTGTCCCCGGCGTCCGGTTCCTTCCCCGCTCCGCGGCGGTGTTATCCCCGGCATTCGAGCGCAGATGAGTGAGCATCGGGACCAGCTTGGCCCGGCCGCGTGCGCACCGGCTCTTCACCGTGCCGGAGGGGACGCCGAGCACGTCGGCGGCCTCCGCCACGGAATACCCCTGCATGTCGACGAGGACGAGGGCCGCGCGCTGGTCGGCCGGCAGGGTCCCCAGGGCGGCGAGGAGCTGGCGGTGCAGGTCCTCCCGTTCGGCCGGGGCCTCGGCGGACTCGTGGGGCTCCAGGAGGCGCTCCAGTCGCTCGGTGTCGTCGAGCGGGGCGGTCTTGCGGACGGCGGCCTTGCGGGCGCGGTCGAGGCAGGCGTTCACGGTGATCCGGTGCAGCCAGGTGGTGACGGCGGACTCGCCCCGGAAGGTGTGGGCGGCCCGGTATGCGGAGACGAGCGCGTCCTGCACGGCGTCGGCGGCCTCCTCGCGGTCCCCGAGGGTGCGCAGGGCCACGGCCCAGAGCCGGTCGCGGTGGCGGCGCACGATCTCCGCGAAGGCGTCGGGGTCGCCTGCGGCGTGCGACGCGAGCAGCTCCTGGTCGCTGCGGCCGTCCGCCGTTGCTTCGTGCATCACACCTCGCTTCTCCCGGCATGGAGACTAGGGCCTGTCCGGCCCGAACACGAGGGGGCCGCCCCCCGGGTGCGGAGCCGCAGACGCCGAGGGCCGCGGTGCCCGGGGACGCTTGTCCCGTGCACCGCGGCCCCTGTGCCGTCCGGTCCGGCCGCGGCCGTCAGTCGACCAGCCCCATGACCTTGATCTCGTTGATGCCGCCCCGGAAGTCGCCGCCGCCCTCGGGCGGCAGCTCCGTGATGTGCACCAGCAGGTAGCGGGTCTTCACCGGGGCCTCGGGCTTGGCTTCCAGGGTCTTCCCCGTCTTCTGCAGCTTCGTGAGCTCCCGGGGGAAGTCGGAGAGCGAATGCGGAGAGGAGGCGTCGGCTGCGGCAGCGCGTACCTGGGCCTTGTGGCCGGCGGCGTACATCTCCGCTCGGAGGCTGGTCACCTCCTGCACGCTGCCGAGATCGACGATGACGCCGCTTCCGTCCTCGTAGTCGGAAAGGTTGCCGAAGTTCGGCTGCGACTTGAAGTGGAGCGTGATCCAGCCGGTGGAGCCGTCGCCGTCCACGGCCTTCGGCGCGTCCTCCCCCTTGATGGGCTCCCTGCCGAAGATGGTCGCGGCGCTGGTCTTCAGCTGCTTGGGCTCGCGCACCTTCGGCGGCTCGCCGGTGGGGGCGGCCTGCTGCGAGCCGCCGTTGCCGCTGTCGCCCTTGCCGTGGTCGAGGAGGGTGTCGGCCAGCTGCCAGCTGCCCAGGCCCAGCGCCGTGATGAGCAGCGCGGACACGGCCCACTTCAGGACGCGGCCCGCGCGGCTCTGCAGCGGGGGCGGCGGGGGCACGATGAGCTGGGTGGCAGCAGCACCGGGGTGTGTCGGCGGGCGGCCGTAGCTGCCCTGCTGGTAGGTGGTGTGCTGGTACTCGGGCGGTGCCGTGAAGGCGGGCTCCGGCGGTCTGATCCGCGGCATCGCGGCGACGGCCTTGGCCAGCTCCTCCGGCGTGGTGCAGGGGGGTTCCTGCCGCGAGGCGGTCGCCCCGTCGTTGACGAGGGCGCGCATGGCGAGCTGGCCCAGACCGCGGTGGACTCCGGCGCGCACCTGGTCCGGGGGAATCAGGCCGAGGTCCTTGGGAAGGCCGGCGAGCCCGTAGGCGTCGTTCTCGTAGGGCCAGCGCTGCGTGAGGGAGGCGTACAGCAGCGCACCGATCGCTTCGGTGTCGGTGCGCTGGGGGGTGTCGCTGGTGATGCCGCGCAGTGCCGCGTTCACGGCGAGGCCGCGGATGCGGTACTGACCGGTGGAGGTCCGCAGTATCGCGCCGGGTGTGAGCCGGAGGTGGGAGAGGCCTTCGCGGTGGGCGGCGGCCATGGCCTGGGAGACCTGGCTGACGAGCTGGTAGGCCTCGTGGGGCTCCAGGGGGCCGGCGGCGAGGAGGGAGGTCAGCTCGGTGGCGTCGGGCAGCCACTCGTGGACCACGTAGACCAGGTCGTTCTCCTCCACCGCGTCGAGGACCTGGACGAACCGGGGGTCGCCGAGCAGCGCGGAGGAGCGGGCCGCGGCCAGGACGGAGCGGGCGCGGGGGTGGTCGGCGGGCAGCAGGTGGACGCCGACGGCACGGCGCAGCTTCTCGTCCACCGCGCGCCAGCTGCTGAATCCGTCCAGACGGGTGACGCACTCCTCGAGGCGGTAGCGCCTGGCGAGCTTGTGGCCGCTGTGGAGTTCCGGGGCCGCGGCCGGTGCCGCAACCCTGTGTTCGCCGTCCCTTTCCTCGGGGACGGGTTTGTCCGCGGCTCGTCCGTCCTGGGTCTCCACCCCGTCGGCCGTGGCCTTTGCCGCACCAGCGGCGGGCGGCTGGTCGCCGCCGTTGTCGGCCACGTCGACGGCAGCCGTGCTACGTTCCGCCACCGTCGTTCCTGCCTCCCCATCCGTTACGCGCTGTCGGCCAGTCTGCGAAGCCATGCCAATTGTGCCCACAGTCCGGCGCTATGCACGACACGCGAAGGAGTGCGACGGTTGTGCGCATCAGCGCCCCATGCGTCCGCGAACCATCCCGACCATGGCGTTGAGCTCCTCGATGCGCATGCGCTTGGCGGCCAGGAGGAAGACGGCGGCCAGGGCGATGAGACCCACGGTCAGCGAGGCGAGGGAGCCGGCGACTCCGCTGCCCAGCCACTGCGTGACCGCGTACGCTGCGCCGCCGGCGACGGCGGCCGCGGGGATGCAGGCGCCGGTGAGGCGGGCGTAGGTGCGCCGCACGTGGGCGCCGTCGAGATCGCCGCCCAGACGCTTGCGCAGCCGCTTCCAGGCGACGCCGACACCGACGGCGTAGCCGAGGCCGTAGGCGCCGGCCATGCCGACGACCGCCCAGCGGGCCGGGAGCACGAAGAACGCGGCGGTGGACACGGCAGCGTTGACGGCGGCCACGATGACCGTGTTGTAGAAGGGCGTGCGCGTGTCCTCGTAGGCGTAGAAGCCGCGCAGCACCACGTACTGGACCGAGTAGGGGATGAGGCCGAGCCCGAACGCCATCAGCACGTAGCCGATGTTGCGGGCGCCGTCGCCGGAGCCCGCGTACAGGAGCGTCGCCATCGGGACGCCGAGGGCGAGGAAGGCGAAGGCGCAGGGCACGATCGCGACGGCCGAGGTGCGCAGGCCGTAGGAGATGTCGTCGCGGACGGCGGCCGCGTCGCCGTCGTGGGCGGAGCGGGAGATGCGGGGCAGGACGGCCGTCATGACGGAGACGGTGATGATGGCCTGCGGCATCTGCCACAGCAGCAGCGCGTAGTTGTAGGCGGTGATGCCGGTACCGGCGTGGCCCTGCTTCTCGGCGACCGAGCCGGCCCAGGTGGCGAGCTGGGTCACGACGACGAGGCCGACCTGGTTGGCGAGGACGAAGAAGAACGTCCACTTGGCGAGGCGGGCGGCCTTGCCGAGGCCGTGGCCCTTCCAGTCGAAGCGCAGGCGCGGGGAGAAGCCGGCGTCGCGCAGGTACGGCAGCATCGCCAGCGCCTGCACGGTGAGGCCGAGGAGGGTGCCGAGGCCGAGCAGGCGCACGCCCTCCGGGGTGACGGTGGCGGCGCTGACACCGGAGCTGGTGAAGCCGCCGAAGGCCCAGATGAACGCCCCGAACGTGGCGATGACGACGATGTTGTTGAGGACCGGCGTCCACATCATCGCGCCGAACCTGCCGCGTGCGTTGAGGATCTGACCGAGCACCACGTGCACGCCCATGAAGAACATGGTGGGCAGGCAGTAGCGGGCGAACGCGACCGCGACGTCCATCTGGTGCGGGTCGGACGCGATCTTCGGCGACATCATGGTGATGAACACCGGTGCGGCGAGCACGCAGATGGTGGTGATGGCGGCCAGCAGGACGACGACGAGGGTCAGCAGCCGGTTGGCGTAGGCCTGGCCGCCGTCGCTGTCGTTCTTCATGGCGCGTACGAGCTGGGGGATGAAGACGGCGTTGAGCGCGCCTCCGCCGACCAGCACGTAGATCATCGTCGGCAGCGTGTTGGCGATCTGGTACGTGTCGTTGAACGTGCCGACGCCGATCGCCGCGGCGATGACGAGGGTCCGCAGGAAGCCGGTGATGCGGGAGACGATCGTTCCGGCGGCCATCAGGGCGCTGGACTTCAGCAGCCCGGAGGCCCGGCCGGCCGGCTTGGCCGGGGCCGGGGCCGCGACGGGGGCGTCCTCGACGGCCGCCCCGGGCGCGGCCTGCTGGTCCCGGTACAGATGGGCGAAGGCGTCGGTCTGCGGCTCGTCCTCCCCGGCGGTGGTGACCAGCGCGTCGACGCCGACGAACTCGGTGGTTCCCGCGCGGTCGCCGTACGGGAGGTGGCGCGAGGGGCCGTCCGGCTCCGGCGGCGGCGTCTGCGCCCACACGCGCGGGTCGGGGGCGGGCGCGGCCGTCTGCGGCGCCGCGTACAGCGGCCCCGGCTCCTGGTAGGTGCCCGGCGGCGGCGGGGGGTGGGAGGCCCGGTCGTAGAGCACCTCGGCCACGGGGTCCTGCGCCGAGAGGTCGTGCGACCGGTAGGGGTCGCGGTCGTAGGCGTCCTGGACGTACGGGTCCCGGTCCGGGCCGGGGGCGGGCGCGGGAACCTGCCCGGGCGGCGCGGCGCCCGGGTCGGCGCCCGGGTAGGGCGCGGGCGCGCCAGTGCCCTGCGCGCGGTCACCGTCGTACGGCGCGTTCATCGAAACCCCACCTCATCGTCCCCAGGCCGGCCGGCCACGGCATCGCTCAACGGTCCACTGTCTCACCCGCGCCGGACCGGCCCGTGCTTTGTGCTCCGGTGTCCGGGGTGCCGTCACTCGGCTGCATGCCGTCGGCCGGCTGCACACCCTCGGCCGGCTCCGCGGCGTCCGCGGCGGGCTGCCCGCCGTCGCCGGCCGGCTCTGCGGCCTCCTCCGCGGCGGCCCGGGCGGCCACGCGCTTGCGGCTGGCGTACATCTTGACGCCTGCCAGCACCAGGAGGAGGACACCGCCCGCGATGACGAGCATCACGGTCGGGGTGATCTCGGTCGCCTCCACCGTGAACCTGCGCTCCTTGCCGTAAGGGACGCCGTTCTCGGTGAAGAGCTGGGCGGTGACCTCGACGGGGCCGCTCGCCGTCGCGTTCGCGGTGAACTTCACCGTCTGGCTGTGCCCGCCCTGGACGGTGACCTGCTGCTCCGCCTCCCCGCTCTTGCCGAACACCAGGCGGGTCGGGTTCGCCGACTTCACCCGCAGGACGAGGCCGCGCACGTCCTGGACGAGGCTGTTCTGGACGCTCACCGGGATCGTCGCGCTGTGGCCGGACAGGGTGGCGTCGGACTTGGGGACGACCTTGACCTTCTCGGTCAGGCCGACCAGGTACTGCTGGACCTGGTTGCGGTAGTGCCCCGCGTCCTGGGGGCGGCCGCGCCACGAGGTGGACATCTCACGGTTCGTGGTGTTCCCGAACGGGATCTCGACGCGGTCGGGCGCCGTCAGGATGGCCTTGAAGTGGTCGAGCGTGTTCAGGGTGGTGCGCATCTTCTCGAAGGCGGCGACGGGCAGTTCCGTCTTGCGCAGCGCGTCCGGGTACTGCCCGGCGCCCGGCACCTGGGTGTTCACGCCCGCGTCGGGCTTGGCGGCGGCCGCGGCCTCCAGGTCGGCGGGCTGCGTCCAGCGGCCCGCCTGGAGGGCGCGGAGGGCTTCGGCCATGGACTGGGCCTGGCTGGCGGTCGGCATCCGCTGCGGGGTGACGACGAAGCTCCGCTGGCTGTCGGTCTTCTGCAGGTTCAGGGCCAGGCTGTGCGCGAGGAAGCGCTGCACGGCGAGGGTGGAGTTCGCGGCGCTCAGCATGTCGCCCTCGAAGGCCGTGGACAGGTCGGCGTCGGCCACGACGGCCGTGGCGCCCGCGCCGATCGGGCGGGCCGCCGACGGGGTGTAGCCGAGGGCTCCGGTCTCCTGCAGGCTGTCGCTGCGCGCCAGCACGTGGTGCGCGCCGGCCGAGGTGGCCACGTTCACGATCGACGGGTCGATCGCGCCGTCGACGGGCCAGGAGAAGTCGGTGGACGGGGTGACGTGCAGGACGGTCTCCACCGCCTGCTTCGCCTTGTCCGTGGCCGGCCGGAGCTGCCCGAGGGTGCCCGAGACGTCCTTGCCCTGGTGGGCGAGGGAGGCGATGTCGGGGTCGGCGAACGGCAGGGCCACGACCTTCTTGCCCTGGACCGCCGCCTCCAGGGAGGCGAGCCACTGCTCGGCGACGGCCTTGTTCCGGCCCTGGACCACCCGGCCGTCCGGGGTGCGGTAGCGGTAGCCCTTGGTCATCGCGTCGACCGTGTACAGCAGGTCGGGGTCGATGACCCAGGTGATCGGCAGCTCCTTGCCGAGGGAGACCATCCGCTCCAGCCGCCCGCCGGTCCGGAGCTCGTCCGCGAGGGAGTCGTCGAGGAAGACCGGGGTCTGCACCTCGTCCGAGCCGGTCTCCGCCGTCAGGCGGGTCGTGGAGATCAGCGGCCACAGGTACGTCAGCTGGGAGCGCTTGGCGGCGGGCTCGGGCTGCCACGGCAGGAAGGTCCGCTTGATGCCGAGGACCTGCTCGTAGGGGCGGCTGTCGGTCTCGCCGGAGAGGGAGACGCCCAGCGGGTAGACGCCCTCCTTCCCCAGCTCCAGCTTGTTCACCGGGATCGTCAGCGTGAACGTCTGGCTGACCTTGGAGGGCAGCGAGGCGATCTTCACCGAGTACGCCTGGTCGACCTCGCCGGGATCGGTGCCCGCCCGGAAGCCGGTCCGGTCCGCGGCCTCGTCGATCGAGGTGCGGTCGCTCAGGGCGGAGCCGACCCGCAGCCCCACGTGGGCCGCGGTGATCGTCTCGCGGCCGTTGTTGACCACCGTTCCGGAGATCGTCAGCGTGTCGCCCTTGACCGGGGCGGCGGGAGCCACTGTGGTGAGTTGCACATCCACGGAGCCCGTCTCGGCCGCCTCCGCCGGGGCGGGTGGCTGGACGAGGGCGCCGAGCAGCGGCGTCCCGCAGAGCAGGACGACGGCGCGCCGCAGCCAGCGGCGCCGGGCAGGAGCGGGGGAAGCCCCCTGGATGTCTGCCGGCTCGGCCACGCGCTAACCCGTCCCTCGCAGTGTCAGTGGTCGTCGTTCGTGCGTCCAGGAATGGTAACGAGACCCGCCGGGCGCGAGTGCCGCGCCTTGCTCCACATGATCGGCCCGGCATCGGAGCCGCCGGAGGGCGGGGTGCCGGAAACGGGGGAGCCCCCTCCGGGCGGGGCACGTACCCTTTTCTGTTGTGCCGAACGCCAATGAAGACACCCCCAGTGCCCTGAGTCAGGTGCAGAGCCGTGCGGTCAGCGAACTGCTGCGGGTCGCGCCTGCCGCCGACGAGCTCGGCCGCCTTTTCCAGGAGGCGGGATTCAGCCTCGCCCTGGTCGGCGGGTCCGTCCGCGACGCGCTGCTCGGCCGTCTCGGCAACGACCTCGACTTCACCACCGACGCCCGCCCCGAGGACGTCCTGAAGATCGTCCGTCCATGGGCGGACTCGGTCTGGGACGTCGGTATCGCCTTCGGGACCGTCGGTGCCCAGAAGGACGGCTTCCAGATCGAGGTCACGACGTACCGCTCGGAGTCCTACGACAGGACCTCCCGCAAACCCGAGGTCTCCTACGGCGACTCCATCGAGGAGGACCTCGTCCGGCGCGACTTCACCGTGAACGCGATGGCCGTGGCCCTCCCGCAGAAGGAGTTCGTCGACCCGCACGGCGGCCTGGAGGACCTGCGGACGGGGGTCCTGCGCACGCCGGGCACCCCGGAGGACTCCTTCTCCGACGACCCGCTGCGGATGCTGCGGGCGGCGCGGTTCGCCGCCCAGCTCGACTTCGAGGTCGCGCCGGACGTCGTGGCCGCGATGAAGGCGATGTCCGAGCGGATCGAGATCGTCTCGGCGGAGCGGGTGCAGGCCGAGCTGAACAAGCTCATGCTCTCCGCCCACCCGCGCAAGGGCCTCGGCCTGCTCGTCGACACCGGGTTGGCCGACCGGGTGCTGCCCGAGCTGCCGGCGCTGCGGCTGGAGAGTGACGAGCACCACCGGCACAAGGACGTCTACGAGCACTCGCTGATCGTGCTGGAGCAGGCGATGGCACTGGAGGAGGACGGCCCGGACCTGGTCCTGCGGCTCGCCGCGCTCCTCCACGACATCGGCAAGCCCCGCACCCGCCGCTTCGAGAGCGACGGCCGGGTCTCCTTCCACCACCACGAGGTGGTGGGCGCCAAGATGGCCAAGAAGCGCATGACCGCGCTGAAGTACTCCAACGACATGGTCAAGGACGTCTGCCGGCTGATCGAGCTGCACCTGCGGTTCCACGGCTACGGCGACGGCGAGTGGACCGATTCGGCGGTGCGGCGCTACGTCCGCGACGCCGGTCCGCTGCTGGACCGCCTGCACAAGCTGACCCGGTCCGACTGCACGACGCGCAACAAGCGCAAGGCGAACGCGCTCTCCCGGACGTACGACGGCCTGGAGGAGCGCATCGCGCAGCTCCAGGAGCAGGAGGAGCTGGACGCGATCCGGCCCGACCTGGACGGCAACGAGATCATGCAGGAGCTGGGCGTCGGTCCCGGACCCGTGGTGGGCAAGGCCTATGCGTTCCTGCTGGAGCTGCGTCTGGAGAACGGCCCGATGGAGCGCGAGGCGGCCGTCGCGGCCCTCCGGGAGTGGTGGGCCGCTCAGGCCTGATGCGGGCGGGCCCGCGCGATGTTTCACGTGAAACATCGCGCGGGCCCCGGCCCAGCTGCCGGGTCAGGGGCGTGTTTCACGTGAAACATCGGACCGCCGCCCCAGGTAGAGCGCGGTCAGGGCGTACAGGACCGCGACGCCCGCGAGGAGCACGGCAGACCGGCCGTCCGCGGGGAGCACCAGCGAGCTGACGGCCGCGGCTGCGACGAACGCGATGTTGAACAGCACGTCGTAGACGGAGAACACCCGTCCCCGGAAGTCGTCGTCCACACGGGACTGCACCACGGTGTCGGTGGCGATCTTGGCGCCTTGGGTCGCGAGGCCGAGGACGAAGGCTGCGGCCAGCATGGGCCCCGGAAGGAAGAACAGGCCGAGGGCGGGCACCAGGACCGCTGCCGTCGCGGAGCACGCGGTGATCCAGCCGCGGGTGCCCAGGCGGCCGGCCGCCCACGGGGTGACCACGGCCGCGGTGAAGAAGCCCGCCCCCGAGACGCCCACCGCGAGGCCCAGCAGGGCGAGGCCGTCGGACTCGGTGTCCGACCAGGCGTAGCGGCAGAGCATCAGCAGCGTCACCGTCAGGGCCCCGTAGCAGAACCGCATCATGGTCATCGCCGCCAGCGCCTGGGCGGCCTCGCGGCGCTCGGCCAGGTGCCGCAGACCCGCGGCCATCCCGCGCACCGTGAGCGCGACGCCCTGGAGCACGGACGGGTGCACGGTGCCGGGCGGATGGTCCGGCCCCAGCAGGCCGACGGCCAGGCGCAGCGACATCAGCGCCGCTCCGAGGTAGAGGGCGGCCCCGAGCAGGACCACGAGCGCGTCGGAGTCGGCGGAGAGGAACCGCAGCACGAAGGCGAGGCCTCCGCCGGCGGTTGCCGCGAGGGTCCCGGCCGTCGGGGACAGCGCGTTGGCCGTGACCAGCTGGGCGGGTGCGACGACGCGGGGCAGGGAGGCGGCGAGCCCCGCCAGGACGAACCGGTTGACGGCGGTCACCGACAGCGCCGAGGCGTAGAAGAGCCACTCGGGGACGGAGACGGCGACCAGCACGGCGGTGACACAGGCGAGCAGGGCCCGCAGCAGGTTGCCGTAGAGGAAGACCTGGCGGCGGCGCCAGCGGTCCAGGAGCACTCCGGCGAAGGGCCCGACGACGGAGTAGGGCAGCAGCAGGACCGCCATGGCCGAGGCGATGGCGGCCGGCGAGGTCTGCTTCTCCGGGGAGAAGACCACGTGGGTGGCCAGGGCCACCTGGTAGACGCCGTCGGCGGCCTGCGAGAACAGCCGTACGGCGAGCAGGTTGCGGAAATCCCTCAGGCGCAGGAGTACGCGCAGATCACGTACGACGGGCATGAGGGCAAGGTTCACACATGCGGAGGGTCCCCGGGCAGATTGCCCGGGGACCCTGGCGGAACGGCGGATGAAGACCGGGGGACGGCGGCCCCGGCGCTCCGGACCGGTCCTGTTTAGCGCTCGACCTCGCCGCGGATGAACTTCTCGACGTTCTCCAGCGCCTCGTCGTCGAAGTACTGGACCGGCGGGGACTTCATGAAGTAGCTGGACGCCGAGAGGATCGGGCCGCCGATGCCCCGGTCCTTGGCGATCTTCGCGGCGCGCAGGGCGTCGATGATGACACCCGCGGAGTTCGGGGAGTCCCACACTTCGAGCTTGTACTCGAGGTTCAGCGGGACGTCGCCGAAGGCGCGGCCCTCGAGGCGGACGTAGGCCCACTTGCGGTCGTCGAGCCACGCGACGTAGTCGGACGGGCCGATGTGGACGTTCTTGTCGCCCAGGTCGCGGTCGGGGATCTGCGAGGTGACGGCCTGCGTCTTCGAGATCTTCTTGGACTCGAGGCGCTCGCGCTCCAGCATGTTCTTGAAGTCCATGTTGCCGCCCACGTTGAGCTGCATGGTGCGCTCCAGGCGGACACCGCGGTCCTCGAACAGCTTCGCCATCACGCGGTGCGTGATGGTGGCGCCGACCTGCGACTTGATGTCGTCGCCGACGATCGGGACACCGGCCTCGGTGAACTTGTCGGCCCACTCCTTGGTGCCGGCGATGAAGACCGGGAGGGCGTTGACGAAGGCGACCTTGGCGTCGATGGCGCACTGGGCGTAGAACTTCGCCGCGGCCTCGGAACCGACGGGCAGGTAGCAGACCAGAACGTCGACCTGGCGGTCCTTGAGGACCTGGACCACGTCGACCGGGGCCTCGGAGGACTCCTCGATCGTCGCGCGGTAGTACTTGCCCAGGCCGTCCAGGGTGTGGCCGCGCTGGACGGTCACGCCCGTGGTGGGGACGTCGCAGATCTTGATGGTGTTGTTCTCGCTGGCCCCGATGGCGTCCGCGAGGTCGAGGCCGACCTTCTTCGCGTCGACGTCGAACGCGGCGACGAACTCGACATCGCCCACGTGGTAGTCGCCGAACTGGACGTGCATCAGACCGGGGACCTTGGCCGCCGGGTCGGCGTCCTTGTAGTACTCGACGCCCTGCACCAGCGAGGCGGCGCAGTTGCCCACGCCGACGATGGCTACGCGAACCGAACCCATTCCGGTTGCTCCCTGTTTGTTCTCGGACGAGGCCTGCGCGGTGCAGGCCTCACTTTGCAGTTTCGTCGGGCGGGCCGGGTCGTCTCCGATCCCGTCCCGCCCGCTCACTCTCGATGAGCTCGTTCAGCCAGCGCACTTCGCGCTCCACGGACTCCATGCCGTGCCGCTGCAGTTCGAGCGTGTAGTCGTCGAGGCGCTCCCGCGTGCGGGCCAGTGAGGCGCGCATCTTCTCCAGGCGCTCCTCCAGCCGGCTGCGGCGGCCTTCCAGTACCCGCATGCGCACGTCCCGCTCGGTCTGGCCGAAGAAGGCGAAGCGGGCGGCGAAGGACTCGTCTTCCCACGTGTCGGGACCGGTGTGGGAGAGGAGCTCCTCGAAGTGCTCCTTACCGGCGGCCGTCAACCGGTAGACGATCTTGGCGCGGCGCCCTGCGAGTGAAGCGGCGAGAGCGTCCTCCGGGGCGCTGCCCGGTTCCTCGGCGAGCCAGCCGTTGGCGACCAGCGTCTTCAGGCACGGGTAGAGCGTCCCGTAGCTGAACGCCCGGAACACCCCCAGCGAGGTGTTGAGCCGTTTGCGGAGCTCGTAGCCGTGCATGGGGGCCTCGCGGAGCAGGCCGAGGACGGCGAACTCGAGGATGCCCGAGCGCCTGCTCATCCGCCTGCCTCCCCTGCAACCCTGAGCCTTATGACGAGCTGATGTATCGGCTCGATACATCCAGACGATAGAACGGGTGCCTTCCGGCGACAAGTGGCGATCTGGTGACCGGCATCACATCACCAATTCGCAGGATGCGAGTTGCCTGATTTGGGGTGAACTTCGGCACTGTTCGGGTTTTGAGCGTGCGTAGTCTTGCGGCGTGACACCGGGGGGATCGGAACTCACAAGCCGCTTCCAGGCCACTCGCCTGCCCGAGGAGTAGTCGTTCGATGAGCGAGCACCGCCGCAAACCGCCGCAGCCCGAAGGCGGCGGACGTGCCGCAGCCCGCAGGGCTGCCCAGCAGCGCCCCGGACGGGGCGCCGGGCCCGGGCGCAACGTCCCCACCGCGTCCCACAGCGGACCGTACGCAGACCCTCGCGGGGAGCACGGCGGCCGCGGAGCCCGGCGAGCCCCGCAGGGACCCGCGGGACGGGGCCGCGGAGCAGGCCGCCCCGACAAGCGGCTGATCAACTACCCGCGCTCCGACAAGGACGGCTGGCAGCGCTTCGTGCCGTCCTGGAAGCTGGTCGGCGGCACGGCCCTGGGCTTCTTCGCGATCGTCTTCGCGGGCGCCGGCATCGGCATCGCCGCGGTGGACACGCCCAACCCGAACCTGGCGGCCCAGGCGCAGAACAACGTCTTCTACTGGGCCGACGACACCCAGATGGTCGCCACCGGCGGCTCGATGAACCGGCAGATCGTGCCGATCGACAAGATTCCCAGGTCGATGCAGAACGCGGTGATCGCCGCGGAGAACGAGTCCTTCGAGACCGACAAGGGCGTCGACCCGATGGGCATCATGCGGGCCGTCTGGAACATGGCCAAGGGCGGCTCCACCCAGGGCGGGTCCACGATCACGCAGCAGTACGTGAAGAACACGTACCTGGACTCCGACCAGACGCTCAAGCGCAAGGTCACCGAGCTCTTCATCTCGATAAGGCTGGGCGTGTCCGAGGAGAAGGACACGATCCTCGCCGGCTACCTGAACACCGCCTACTACGGCCGCGACGCCTACGGCATCCAGGCGGCCGCGCGCGCCTACTTCGACAAGGACTGCTGGGACCTCAACCCGTCGGAGAGCGCCTTCCTCGCCGCCGTGCTCAAGGGCCCCAACCTGTACAACCCGGACGGCGGCATCGGAGACAACGCCACCCCCGAGGAGAACACCAAGCGCGCCCAGGCCCGCTGGGCCTGGGTGCTCGACCGCGAGGTGGCGGTCGGCCGCATGGACAAGGCGGAGCGGGAGAAGCACCGGGAGTTCCCCAAGCTCGTCGACTCCGAGCAGGCCCGCAGCCTCGCCGGCCAGACCGGCTACCTGGTCGAGACGGCCAAGCAGTACGTGATGAAGGTCGCGAAGCTCACCCCCGAGCAGATGGCCCGCGGCGGCTACCAGATCAAGACCACCTTCCAGAAGCCGAAGGTGGACGCCCTGGCCAAGGCGGTCGAGGACACCCGCAACGACTTCCTGGACGAGAAGGCCCGGCCCGAGTACGACACCTTCGTCCAGTTCGGCGCCGCCTCCGTCGACGTGAAGACCGGCGCGATCGTCGCCCTGTACGGCGGCCCCGGCATGGACAAGAAGTACTTCAGCAACAACGCCAACACCATCGGCGTCCCGGTCGGCTCGACCTGGAAGCCGTACGTCCTGGCGGCGGCGATGGAGTACGGGACGCAGAACTCGGGCGGCCGCGGCATCTCGCCGCAGAGCAAGTACCAGGCCAACGACCTGACGGTGATCAACAACCGGGACGGCAAGCCGCTGCGGGACGCGAGCGGCAAGCCGTTCCGCCAGAAGAACGAGAGCCCCTACCCGTACGGCTACGTGACGCTCCACGAGGCGATGGAGAAGTCGATCAACGTGCCGTTCGCGCAGCTCGTCTTCGACGTGGGCCACGGCAAGGTCCGGGACGTGGCCAAGGCCACGGGGATCCTGGACTCGTCCATGAACCCGAACAACGACGCCTCGTTCGCCTTGGGCACCTCGACGCCGAGTGCCATCCGCATGGCCGACTCCTACGCCACGTTCGCCTCCTCCGGCGTCCACCGCGAGCCCTACTCGGTGCGCAGCGTCCAGAAGGACGGCCGGGACCTGCCCGGGTTCGAGCCGCCCAAGGAGGAGCGGGCGATGGACGACTCCATCGCCGACAACGTCACCAAGGTGCTCCGGAACGTCGTCGAGAACGGCACCGGCACCAAGGCCCGCAAGCTGGGCCGTCCGGCGGCCGGCAAGACCGGTACGACGGACGAGAACAAGTCGGCGTGGTTCGTCGGGTACACCCCGGAGCTGTCCACCTCGGTGGCCCTCTTCCGCACCGACCCGAACTCGAAGGAGAAGGAGCTGATGTCCATGAAGGGCGTCGGCGGCACCGACTCCATCCACGGTGGCGACATCCCGGCCGTCATCTGGACCGCGTACATGAAGGAGGCCCTCAAGGGCACTCCGGTGAAGCAGTTCCCCGAGCCGGAGGACATCGGCGTGATCGCCGACGCCCTTCATGGACATCAGCTCCTTCTCCTTCGAGTTCGGGTCGGTGCGGAAGAGGGCCACCGAGGTGGACAGCTCCGGGGTGTAC
>NZ_RPSE01000369.1:0-6349 GCF_003949955.1 Streptomyces sp. WAC05292 | reverse complement strand
CACCCGGACGACACCCTCCGCCGCACCCCCGCCGACAGCCGCGCGCAGGCCTCGTACTACCCCGGACGCCGCATGAACCTCGGCGTCGTCCTCCTCCCCCTGCGCGTCTTCCTCGGCTTCATCTCCATCTACGCCGGCATGGGCAAGCTGTGCGACCCCGTCTACTTCGACGGCGGCGAACGCGGCTCCATGGTCACCTGGCTCCGCACCCTCCACCCCTGGGCCCTGGCCGAACCGCTCCGCGACTTCGCCCTCGCCCACCCCGTCGGCGCCGGGCTCAGCGTCGCCTTCCTCCAGGTCATCGTCGGCGTCCTCACCGTCCTCGGACTGTGGCAGCGCCTCGCCGCCTGCATCGGAGCCCTGCTCTCCGCCGCGCTCCTGATGACCGTCAGCTGGAAGACCGTCCCCGCCTACGACGCCCCCGACATCATCTACCTGGCCGCCTGGAGCCCGCTGATCATCGCCGGCGCCCCCGTCTACTCCCTCGACGGACGCCTCGCCGGCGAAGCCTGGCGGACCCTCGGCCCCCGCTCCGAGCTGTGGACCCTGCGCCGCCGCGTCCTGCGCCGCGGAACCATCATGGCCACCGTCGTCTGCGGACTCACCCTCCTCATCGGCTCCCTCCTCGGCGGAGCCGTCCGCTCCAGCACCGTCGTCACCGTCCCCGGACCCGGCGAGGCGCCCAGCAACTACCTGCCGGGCTCCCCGCTCCCGAAGCCCCCCGCCAAGTCCCGGCAGCCCCAGCAGCAGCAGTCCCCGACCCAGCAGCCCTCCAAGTCCCCGGAGCCCACCGCCACCCCGTCCCCCTCCGCGAAGACGGGCCGCACCACCTCGGGCACCACCTCGCGGCAGACCTCCGGCACCGGCTCCCAGCCCACCGCGTCGACCCGCACCGGCAGCAGCTCCGGCACCGGCACGGCCCCGAAGCAGTCCACCCCCAAGCCCCCGTCGAGCGGCACCGGCACCCGCAGCGGCTCCACCGGCGGCGACACCCCCTCCACGAAGCCGGGCCTCGTGGGCGGCCTCCTCGGCTGACACACCGGCAGCACACGAGCGGGGCCCGGCGCGGACAGCGCGCCGGGCCCCGCTTCCGTGCAGCCCCGCTCAGGAACCGCCCTGGGCGGCCGCCAGTTCGCGGGCGGCCTCCGACAGGTCCTTCGCCGTGTCGATCGCGCGCCAGTACGCGCCTTGGGGCAGGGGGAAGCCGGCCAGGCGGCGTTCGCGGGCCAGGCGGGGGAACGTCGTCCGCTCGTGGTCGCCCACGTCCGGGAGGAGCGCCGCGAAGTCCGGCGCGAACACGTACACCCCCGCGTTCACCTGGTACGGCGACGGCGGAGCCTCGATGAAGTCCAGGACCTGCCCGAACTCGTTCGTCTCCACCACCCCCCACGGGATCCGCGGCCGCGCCAGCGCCAGCGTCGCCACCGCGCCGCGCTCCGCGTGGAACGCGGCCATCTCGCGCAGCGAGAAGCGCGTCCAGACGTCCCCGTTCGTCGCGTACCAGGGGGCGTCCGGGGACGGCAGGTGCCGGGCCGCGTACTTGAGGCCGCCGCCCCGGCCGAGCGGCTCCTCCTCCACCACCGTCGTCACCCGCAGCGGCAGCTCCGCCCCGGCCAGCCATTCCTGGAGGACGCCCGCGAGGTGCCCGCAGGACACCACCGCGTCCGTCACCCCCTCCGCCGCCAGCCACGCCAACTGGTGCCCGATGATCGGCACTCCGGTGCCGGGGATCTCCACCATCGGCTTCGGCCGGTCGTCCGTATACGGCCGCAGCCGCGACCCCTGGCCGCCCGCCAGGACCACCGCCTGGGTGGGAGCCTGCGCGAGCGGGGCCGGGATCGCGGCCGCGGAACGGGTGGAGCGGGTGGAACGGGGGACGGGGGGCGGTGGCACGTCGGTCATGGCCGCCAGCGTAGGGGCCCGCCCGGGGAAGCCGGACCGGGCGCCGCCGACCCGGATGCCGGGGTCCGGCGCCTGGCGTCAGCCCGGCGTCAGCCCATCGAGGCCACGCCCGACGCGTACGACGTGTCGCAGACGGGGCGCGCGTACGACTGCGCCTTCGTCGGGCCGTACGCCTCCACGGCGGCCCGGCCCAGTGCCCGCGCGATGCCCGCGCAGTGGCCCGCCAGCGACGGCCGCCGGTCCACCTCCTGCTGCAGGTGCGTCAGGACGTCGCCCGGCTGCTCGCCCGCCCGGAGCTCCCCGAGGAGCTTGTCGCGCAGCACGTCCTGGGGGGCGCGCGGCTTCGCGGGCAGGGAGACGTCCTCCGCGGACGCGGTCAGGATCCGGGACGAGCTGTTGTCCGCCCACGGGACCATCGTGACCGCGAGGGTCCCGGACAGGACCATGACGACGGGCAGGACCAGGGCGAGGGATCGGCCGATTCGGCGGGCAGTGTGGGTCACGAAGGGGAGAGTAGCGCTCAGTGCGGTTTCGACGACAATTAGTCACCCGGTCGAGGGATGGTTCGACGTGGTTTTTCGATTCCCGTGTTGACGACTCGGTGCGGACCGCCGCCGAAAGCCGCAAAGGGGTGCCCCCCGGCGGGGGCACCCCTTCACACGGCACCGGTGTCCGTCCGGCGCGCGCCGTCAGTCGGACAGGCGGGCGCCCGTCGAGGTGGAGAACACGTGCATCTCGTCGGCGCGCGGCACGACGTGCAGGCTGGAGCCCTTCTCGGGGACGTTGCGGCCGCCGACGCGCACCACGATGTCCTGGCCGCCGCCGTCCGCCTTGTCGGTGCGGCCGTACACGTAGCCGTCCGCGCCGAGTTCCTCGACGACGTTGACGGTGATCGTCAGGCCGCCCTCGGTGCCGATGTCGAAGTGCTCGGGGCGCACGCCGACCGTGACGGTGCGGTCGCCGGCGTCCGCGGCGGCGGTGATCGCCTCGCGCGACACCGGGACGACGGTCTCGCCGAACTTCACGCCGCCGTCGGCGATGGGGACCTCGACCAGGTTCATGGCCGGGGAGCCGATGAAGCCGGCCACGAAGAGGTTCGCCGGGCGGTCGTACATGTTCCGCGGCGTGTCCACCTGCTGGAGCAGGCCGTCCTTGAGCACGGCGACGCGGTCGCCCATGGTCATGGCCTCGACCTGGTCGTGCGTGACGTACACGGTGGTGATGCCGAGGTCGCGCTGGAGCGCGGCGATCTGCGTACGCGTCGAGACGCGCAGCTTGGCGTCGAGGTTCGACAGCGGCTCGTCCATCAGGAACACCTGCGGCTTGCGGACGATCGCGCGGCCCATGGCGACGCGCTGGCGCTGGCCGCCGGAGAGCGCCTTCGGCTTGCGGTCCAGGTACTGGGTGAGGTCGAGCATCTTCGCCGCGTCCTCGACCTTGCGGCGGATGGTCGCCTTGTCCTCGCCGGCGATCTTCAGGGCGAAGCCCATGTTGTCGGCGACGGTCATGTGCGGGTACAGCGCGTAGTTCTGGAACACCATCGCGATGTCCCGGTCCTTGGGCGGCAGGTGGGTGACGTCGCGGTCGCCGATGCGGATGGCGCCGCCGTTGACGTCCTCCAGGCCGGCGAGCATGCGCAGCGAGGTGGACTTGCCGCAGCCGGAGGGGCCGACGAGGACGAGGAACTCGCCGTCCTCGATCTGGAGGTCGAGGGCGTCGACGGCGGGCTTGTCGCCGCCGGGGTAGAGCCTGGTCGCCTTGTCGAAGGTGACGGAAGCCATGGGGGTGCATCCCTTCTACCGGCAGGAACGTGCCGGACGATCCGAGTGGAAGGAAGTGAGTGGTCTGGTCCGCAGAGCGGACTTCCGCCCGACGCTACCCCGCAATCCGCCTCCTGTCAGCACCCGCCCCCGCGTGACGTCCGCCTCGGCAGGGGGCGGGCGGGTGGGGGCGGTCGGGCAGAGCACCGCTCTTTTGGCCGTTCCGCGCCCTCGCGGGCTGCGGTTCCTGCTTCACTGCCCACTGCCGCCGAGGGGCCGGATGGCCTACCCCGGACGGTCTGACACGGGCTCCACAGGCAGGACGGCCGACGGCCCGTCGGCCCGGACCTGCGTGGTTCCTACGCCGCCGCGACTGCCCCCGCCGGATCGGAGGCCCGTACGACCGCCGGCTGCCGCCCGCCCGGCGGGAGGGCCGCGACCGCCTGCTCGTACAGCCGCAGTCCTTCCTGCCGCAGGTTCCGGGCGGCGTTCACGTCGCGGTCGTGGACGGCACCGCATGCGCCGCAGGTCCAGGACCGCACCGAGACGTCGAGCCGCTCCCCGTGCGCGTGGCAGGCAGAGCAGCGGCGGGTCGACGGGAAGAACCGGTCCACGATTACCAGCGTGCGGCCGTACCACTCGCACTTGTACCGGAGCATGCGCAGCAGCGTGCTCCAGGCGGCGTCCGCGATCGACCGGTTCAGCCCGGCTTTGCGGCGGCGCCCGGGACCGGAGCGGGAGCGCACCAGGTTGGCGACTGCCAGCTCCTCCACCACGAGCACTTGGTTCTCGCGCACGAGGCGGGTGGTGAGCTGGTCGAGGGCGTCCCGGCGGGCGTCCGCGATCGCGGCGTGGAGCCGGGCGAGTCTGGCGCGCGCCTTGCCGCGGTTGGCGGAGCCCCGCTCCTTCCGGTGCAGCTCCCGCTGGAGGTGCGCGAGCTTCCTGCCGTACGTGCGGAGGAGGCGGGGGTGGCCGGCCCTTGTGCCGTCGTCCAGGGTGGCCAGCGCTGCCAGACCGAGGTCGAGTCCGACGGCCCGCGGGGTGGTGTGGTCAGGGCCCAGGGCAGGCGGCAGTGGCGTGATGTGCTCCTCCACGAGGATCTGGAGGAAGAAGCGCCCGGCCCGGTCGCGGGTCACCGTCAGCTTCACGGGCGCCGCACCCGGCGGGAGCGGGCGAGACCAGCGCACGTCGAGCGGTTCGGACTGCTTGGCGAGGCTGATCAGGCCGGTGCCGGGCCGTTCGGGGTCCTCGCGCCAGCGGAAGCCGGTGCGCACGTAGGTCGCGGAGTCCCTGGACCGGTTCTTCCGCTTCGGTTCGGGGTGGGTGGCCGTGCGCTGGAAGAAGCGGGAGAAGGCCGCGTCGAGGTGCCGCAGGGACTGCTGGAGCACCGCCGAGGAGACGTCGCGGAGCCAGGAGGTCTCCGCCGTGTGTCTCCAGCCGGTGAGGGCGCGGCAGGTTTCCGCGAAGCCGACACGGAGGCCGTGGTCGCGCCAGGCGGTCGTGCGCAGGACGAGGCCCTGGTTGTAGACCCATCGACAGGCGCCGAAGGTGCGGGTCAGTTGTGCGGCCTGGTCTTCGTCCGGATAGAAGCGGTAGCGGTAGACGCGCGGCCGGGGTTCCGGTCCTCCCGTAGGACTGGCGGGGGGCGAGGCGGTGTGGTCGCTGCTGTTCATGGTCGCCCCCTCCCGCGTGCGGTCCGGCCTTCGGGTGTGCACGTCCGTACGGAGAACGAACGTGCGGGCGGTTGGTTGCGGGAGGCGGGAAATCGCCTTCGCTGCGGGGGCGTGGGGCTGTGTAAAGTGGGGGCGATCTGTGTGCTGTGCAGCGTCACACATGCCGCCTTAGCTCAGTTGGCAGAGCAGTTCACTTGTAATGATCAGGTCATCGGTTCGATTCCGATAGGCGGCTCCATTCCACGGGTTGAAGACCCCGGACCTCAGGTCCGGGGTCTTTCTCGTGTGCCTGCGGGGTCAGTGGCGGCCTGCGATGCGGTTGGCCAGGCGGGCCAGGGGGGTTGTCGTCGGGGTGTGGGTGGCGGCCTCGCGGCGGTCGGCCTCGCGGTAGGCCGCGTACAGGGCGTGGACTCCGAGCCAGCGGAAGGGTTCCGGCTCCCAGGGGCGCACGCGGTGGTTCACCCAGGGGAGGGTGGTCAGCTCGGTGGTGTCGCCGAGGACCAGGTCGCGCAGGGTGCGGCCGGCGAGGTTCGAGGTGGCGACGCCGGAGCCGACGTAGCCGCCGGCCCAGCCGAGGCCCGTCGTGCGGTCGAGGCTGACGGTGGCGCACCAGTCGCGGGGTACGCCGAGGACGCCCGACCAGGCGTGGGTGATCTCCACTCCGGCGAGGGCGGGGAAGAACGCCGTCAGGAGGTGTGTGAGGGACGCGACCGTCGACGCGCTGGTGCTGCCGTCGTTGTCGGTGCGGGAGCCGAAGCGGTACGGGACGCCCCGGCCGCCGAGGGCGATGCGGCCGTCGGCGGTGCGCTGGGCGTACATGTAGGCGTGGGCCATGTCGCCGAGGGTCTCCGCGCCGTCCCAGCCGATGCGCTGCCAGGTGGCTTCGGGCAGCGGTGCGGTGACGATCATCGAGGAGTTCATGGGGAGCCAGGAGCGCTTCTGGCCCTTGAGGGACGCGGTGAAGCCCTCGGTGCAGCGCAGGACGAACGGGGCGCGGACCGTGCCGTAGGGGGT
>NZ_RPSE01000368.1:0-6355 GCF_003949955.1 Streptomyces sp. WAC05292 | reverse complement strand
GGGATGGGGACGGGGATGGGGACGGGGACGGGGGTGCGGACCGAGATGGGAGCGGGCATGGACACGCCGCCGGAGTTGGCCGTGGACCGGCTGCTGGACGACCCGGGGACCCGGATCATCGTGTGCTGCGGCGCGGGCGGGGTCGGCAAGACGACGACGGCGGCGGCGCTGGGCCTGCGGGCGGCGGAGCGCGGACGGAAGGTGGTCGTGCTGACCATCGACCCGGCGCGCCGGCTGGCCCAGTCGATGGGCATCGACTCGCTGGACAACACCCCGCGGAAGGTGGCGGGCGTGGCCGGCGGGGGCGAACTGCACGCCATGATGCTGGACATGAAGCGGACGTTCGACGAGATCGTCGAGTCGCACGCGGACGGGGAGCGGGCCGCGGCGATCCTGGCGAACCCCTTCTACCAGTCCCTGTCGGCAGGCTTCGCCGGCACGCAGGAGTACATGGCGATGGAGAAGCTGGGGCAGCTCCGCGCCCGCGACGACTGGGACCTGATCGTCGTGGACACCCCGCCGAGCCGGTCCGCCCTGGACTTCCTGGACGCCCCGAAGCGGCTGGGCTCCTTCCTGGACGGGAAGTTCATCCGGGTGCTGATGGCCCCGGCGAAGGTCGGCGGCCGGGCGGGGATGAAGTTCCTGAACGTCGGCATGTCGCTGATGACGGGGACGCTCAACAAGCTGATGGGCGCTTCGCTGCTGGGGGACGTCCAGACGTTCGTGGCGGCCATGGACACGATGTTCGGCGGGTTCCGCACGCGCGCGGACGCGACGTTCCGGCTGCTGCAGGCGCCGGGCACGGCCTTCCTGGTGGTCGCGGCGCCGGAGCCGGACGCGCTGCGGGAGGCCGCGTACTTCGTGGAGCGGCTCGGGGCGGAGCGGATGCCGCTGGCGGGGCTGGTGCTCAACCGGGTGCACGGGAGCGGCGCCGCCCAGCTCTCGGCGGAGCGGGCGCTGGCGGCCGCGGAGAATCTTGAAGAAGGCGGCATTGTGGATCAGGAGGCCGGGAAAGCTGGTCTCGGTGCCCCGGCCGCGCACTCCCCCGCGGGCGGAAGCGCACCCGAATCGGAAGGCGTCGAAGCGGGCGCCTACACGGACGCCCCCGAGGGCGCCGATGTGGAAGGCATCACGGCAGGACTGCTGCGCCTGCACGCCGAGCGCATGCAGCTGATCGCGCGCGAACAGCGCACGAGGGACCGCTTCACCTCGCTGCATCCCGACGTGGCGGTGACTGAAGTGGCGGCCCTTCCCGGCGATGTGCACGACCTCGCCGGGCTGCGGACCATCGGAGAACGCCTCGCGGCCGGGGTGCCGGCCGGAGCGTAGGCGTCCGTACGTGCGGCTGCGGGGGCGGGGACGGCCGGTGGGCCTACCCTGCTGCCGCGTACGTCTCGTACGGCACGTCGATCTCCGCGTCGACATCCACGGTGAGGATGCCCGTGCTGCGCTCGTACTCCGTGCGGGCCGTCTCCAGCAGCCGCCGCCACGAGGTGACGGTGGGCCGCCTGCGCAGCAGTGCGCGGCGCTCCCGCTCGGTCATTCCGCCCCACACACCGAATTCCACGCGGTTGTCGAGCGCGTCGGCCAGGCACTCCGTACGCACCGGACACCCGGTGCACACTGCCTTGGCCCTGTTCTGTGCCGCTCCTTGAACGAACAGTTCATCCGGATCGGTAGTGCGGCAGGCTGCCTGCGCACTCCAGTCGGTAACCCAGCCCATCCCGGCGCCGTCCTCTCCCGAATCGAGGCTCCCCCACGGCGGTAGCGGCATATTCACCGCTGCCAGTTGAGGACGTTACGGAAGGCGAGCACAGTGCAACACCCCCGACGGGCCCAATCTTGAATGGTCCGAACGGACTATGGGTAAGCGGCAGATCACCCGACGGAGTGATCCGGCGACATGCCCGGCCATTCCGGCGATTCGGATGAAATCGGAGAAGTGGTGACGAGCGGCCGTCCGAGTGAGGGGCGGGATTCGGACATCAGTCCACCCCATTCGGGAAGGGTGAAAATCAAGCCGAGGGGTTGATGTCGCACCGCACTGCTGTGACAGTTGGGGACAGCTTAGGCCAAGGCATTCGCGCGTGTCCGGTGAATGAGAACGTAGGCTGCCCTCCATGGGAAAGAAGCGCTCGGGCGCCGGGCTCACGGGGCCGCAGCAGGCCGCCAAGTTCCTCGGCCTGTCCGTCCTCTCCGGCGTCGTGCTCGCCGGCATCGCCATCCCGGGCGCCGGCGCCCTGGGGCTCGCCGCCAAGGGCACCGTCGAGGGGTTCGACGAGATCCCGGCCAACCTCAAGACACCACCGCTCAGCCAGCGCACCACCATCCTCGACGCCGAGGGCGGCCTGATCGCCACCGTGTACTCCCGCGACCGGCAGGTGGTGCCGCTGACGGCCATCTCCCCCTACATGCAGAAGGCCATCGTCGCGATCGAGGACTCGCGCTTCTACGAGCACGGCGCGGTCGACCTCAAGGGCATCCTGCGCGCGGTCAACCGCAACGCGCAGGAGGGTGCCGCCGCGCAGGGCGCCTCGACGCTGACGCAGCAGTACGTGAAGAACGTCTTCGTCGAGGAGGCCGGCGACGACGAGACGAAGGTCCGCGAGGCCCAGGAGAAGAGCCTCGGCCGCAAGATCCGCGAGCTGAAGTACTCGATCCAGGTCGAGGAGGAGCTCGGGAAGAAGAAGATCCTCGAGAACTACCTCAACATCACCTACTTCGGGCAGCAGGCGTACGGCATCGAGTCCGCCTCGCAGCGCTACTTCAGCAAGCCCGCCAAGGACCTGGCGCTGGAGGAGTCGGCGCTGCTCGCCGGCCTGGTGCAGTCGCCGAGCCGGTACGACCCGGTGAACGACTCCCAGGAGGCCATGAAGCGCCGGAACGTCGTCCTCCAGCGGATGGCCGACGTCAAGGACATCTCGCAGGCCGAGGCGGACGAGGCGAAGGCCAAGCCGGTCCAGCTGAAGGTGACCCGGCCGAAGAACGGCTGCATCACCGCCGTCAAGGGCGCCGGCTTCTTCTGCGACTACGTGCGCAACACCTTCCTGACCGACCCGGTCTTCGGCAAGACGCGCGAGGAGCGCGCCAAGCTGTGGAACCAGGGCGGCCTGACCGTCCGCACGACGCTCGACCCGCAGGCACAGGACTCCGTCAACGAGTCGATCAAGGACCACGTCAACCAGGACGACAAGATCGCCACGGCGGTCACCCTGGTGCAGCCCGGCACCGGCCGCGTCCTCGCGATGGGCCAGTCCAAGCCGTACGGCTTCGGGAAGAACGAGACGCAGATCAACTACTCCGTGGACAAGCGGATGGGCGGCTCGAACTTCGGCTTCCCGACCGGCTCCACCTTCAAGCCGTTCGTCGCGGCGGCCGCGCTGGAGCAGGGCATCTCCCCCGGCCGGGTCTACAACTCGCCCTACCAGATGGAGTACCCGAGCCCGGTGCGGACCTGCAGCGACAAGCCGTGGGTCAACACCGACAACGAGCGCCTGGAGAACGAGCAGGAGTCCGAGGTCGGCCCGTACGGCATGACCCAGGCGATGGCCAAGTCGGTCAACACCTACTTCGTCGAGATGATCGCGGAGACGGGCCTGTGCCCCGTCACCGAGATGACCACCAAGCTCGGTGTCATCCCGGCCGACGGCACCAAGCTGCCCGAGGTCCCGGCCATCGCGCTCGGCAGTGAGGGCATGTCCCCGCTGACCATGGCCAACGCGTACGCCGCCTTCGCCAACCGCGGCGTCCGCTGCACGCCCGTCTCGATCGAGTCGATCACCGACGCGCACGGCAAGGCGCTGTCGGTGCCGAAGTCGAAGTGCGAGCGGGTGATGTCCGAGCGGACCGCCGACACCATCAACACGCTGCTGCTCGGCGTGGTCGACTCCGGAACCGGTACGCAGGCCGGCCTGACGGACCGGCAGAGCGCGGGCAAGACCGGCACCACCGACAGCCGCTACAACGCCTGGTTCGTCGGCTACACCCCGAACATGTCGGGCGCGACGTGGGTCGGCTCCGGCGGCGCCAAGCAGGTGTCGATGGAGAACATCACCATCGGCGGCAGGTACTACGACAAGGTCTACGGCGGCGGCCTGCCCGGCCCGATCTGGAAGCAGGCGGTCAGCGGCGCCCTCGCCGGCCGGGAGGTGGCGAGCTTCACCACCGTCGGCCTGCCCGACGCGGGAGCCGCCGGCGGCAGCGCCCGCCCCGGCACCCCGACCACGCCCGTGAAGCCCGCCAAGCCCAACAAGCCCGGCGGCGACGGCAAGCCCGGCGGGCGCCCCGGCGGCCAGACCGGCGGCCAGGCCATCGGCGGCGCGGCCACCGGAGGCGGCGCCACCGGCGGCACGCCGACCGACCCGTTCCCGGGGATCACCCTGGAGCCCGGGATCATCGGCGGCCGCGACACGCAGTAGGCGGCGGCCCGGCACACAGGAGGGCCCCGGCCGCCGTGCTACTCGGCGGCCGGGGCCCTCGTACATGCCCGTGCGGTGCGGTGCGGTGTTACGCGAGGTGCTTCTTGACGGCGGCGGCGACGCGCCCGCCCTCGGCCAGCCCCGCCACCTTCGGGCTCACGATCTTCATGACGGCGCCCATGGCGCGCGGCCCCTCCGCACCGGCGGCCCGCGCCTCCTCGACGGCCTGCGCCACGATCGCGCCGAGCTCGTCGTCGGTCAGCTGCTTGGGCAGGTACGTGTCGAGGAACTCGCCCTCGGCGGTCTCCCGCGCGGCCTGGTCGGCGCGGCCGCCCTGCGCGAACGCCTCCGCGGCCTCGCGGCGCTTCTTCGCCTCCTTGGCGATCACCTTGAGGACTTCCTCGTCGGACAGGACGCGCGCCTCCTTGCCCGCGACCTCCTCCTTGGTGATGGCGGCGAGGGTCAGCCGGAGCGTCGACGAGTGCAGCTCGTTCCGCTCCCTGATCGCGGTGGTGAGGTCTTCCTGCAGCTTGGCCTTGAGCGTGGTCATGACCCGAGTCTGCCAGGTGCGGGGGCGGTGGCGCCCGCCGGTTTTCCCCGTCTGAGACGATGGGGCCATGCGCGCGCGTTACGGAGTACCACTGAAGGTCACCGCCGGAATCGCGGCGGTGGGGGCCGCCGGAGTGGCCTATGCCGCCGGATTCGAGGCCCGGTCGTTCCGGCTGCGGCGGGTCACCGTTCCCGTCCTCCCCGCGGGGATGCGGCCGCTGCGCGTCCTGCAGGTATCCGACATCCACATGGTCTGCGGGCAGCGCAAGAAGCGGGCCTGGCTCCAGTCCCTGGCCGGGCTCCGCCCGGACTTCGTCGTCAACACCGGCGACAACCTCTCCGACACCGAGGGCGTGCCCGAGCTGCTGGACGCGCTCGGCCCGCTCATGTCCTTCCCCGGCGTCTACGTCTTCGGGTCGAACGACTACTACGGCCCGCGGCTGCGCAACCCCGGCCGCTACCTGATCGAGAAGGTGCAGGGCCGGCACGGTCTGAACGGCAACAAGCCGGTCGTCGGCGCCGTCCACAACCCGTGGGAGGGCATGCGGGACGCCTTCGACGCGGCGGGCTGGGTCAACCTCACCAACACGCGCGGCCGGCTCAAGCTCGACGGCCTGGAGCTCGCCTTCACCGGACTCGACGACCCGCACATCAAGCGCGACCGCTACGAGCGGGTGGCGGGCGGCCCCGAAGCCGACGCCGACTTCTCGATCGCCGTCGTGCACGCCCCGTACCTGCGCAGCCTCGACGCCTTCACGGCGGACGGCTACCCGCTGGTCCTGGCCGGCCACACCCACGGCGGGCAGCTGTGCATCCCCTTCTACGGGGCGCTCGTCACGAACTGCGACCTGGACACGGACCGCGTCAAGGGCCTCTCCACCCACGAGGCGGGGGGCCACCGCTCCTACCTGCACGTCTCCGCAGGCTGCGGCACGAACCGCTTCACCCCGGTCCGCTTCGCCTGCCCCCCGGAGGCCACGCTCCTCACCCTGGCCCCGAAGCCCTGACCCTGGATCCGCACCCCCGCGAAACCGGATTTCGTCTCCGGCCGCGGGTCCGCTAAAGTAATCGATGTCGCCAGGGCAGCAGCCCGGCAAGGCGGCGATCGGGGTGTAGCGCAGCTTGGCAGCGCGCTTCGTTCGGGACGAAGAGGTCGTGGGTTCAAATCCCGCCACCCCGACAGAGTAAGACCAGGTCAGGGGCCTGATCCGAGAAATCGGATCAGGCCCCTGAGTGGCTTTCGGCTTCGGAGCACCGAGAGCCGGACGCGCCGTGGCGCGCCCGGCGGCGGGCGCTGACAGCCTGTTGGTTGGACAGGGCGCGGGGGCGGGGCTGTACTGAAGGGGCTCGGGTCCGGCGTTTCCGGTGGGTGGCCATGGGCTCTCTTC
>NZ_RPSE01000367.1:0-6403 GCF_003949955.1 Streptomyces sp. WAC05292 | reverse complement strand
GGGGGACGGCCGGGGCGCGGGCGGCGGCACGGCGGAGCTTCCCGCCGGGACCGGCCCCGCCGCCGCGATGCGGGCCGGGTCCGGGACGGCCGCCACCGCCACCGGTACCGGTACGGGTACGGGTACGGGTCCAGGTACGGCCACGGGTGAGGCGCTCGCCGAGGCACGGCGCGCGCTGGCCGTCGTACGGGTCCTGGAGAAGCACCCCCTGGGCGTACGAGCCTCCCAGCTCGCGCGGGAGACCGCCCTCGCCGAGCCGGAGCTCGGCCCGCTGCTGGCCATGCTGTGCGAGGAGGAGTACGCCTACCGGCCGGGCGCGGGCGTGTACGCGCGGGGGCCCGCCCTGGACCGGCTCGCCGCGCCGGGCACGGGCGGCCTGGCGGGGCAGCTCCAGCGCACGCTGTCGCTGGCGCGGGACAGCGCCGGGGCGGCCGTGTACCTGAGCCGGTACGCGGACGGCGAGGTCAGGATCACCCAGATGGCGGACGGGCCCGCCGCGCCTCCGGTGCGGGAGTGGGTGGACTTCACGGCGGCCGCGCACGCCAGCGCCGTCGGCAAGTGCCTGCTGACGCAGCTGGATCCGGACGGGCGGCGCGACCACGTCGCCCGGCACCGGCCGACCCGCCTCACCCCGCGGACGATCACCGACAGCCGGGCGCTGTTCTCCGCGCTGGACGCGGTGGCGCCCGGGGCACCCGTGTTCGACCTGCGGGAATACTCGCCTGGGGTCGTGTGCTCGGCCGTCCCCATCGCGGCCGGCGCCGCAGCGGGAAGCCTCGCGCTGTCGCTGCCCGCGACACACGCCCACCGGCTGCACGAGGCCACGGCGGCCCTGCGCCGCAAGGCCGTGCCGGTCCTGCTGGCCCTGCTGCTCTCCGGCGCCATCCCGCCGGACGCCCCGGCGGACGGTCCGGGAGCGGGGCGGCCCGGGTCGCCGGGGGACGCCGGCCGGGCTTCCGGGCGTACGGAGCGCCCCGGGCGGGGCTCCGGCCCGGCGCCGGCGGCGGCACCGCAGCCGACCCGGGTCACCGCGGAAACGCTGCGGCACCTGCGCAGCCTGTTCCGCACCCCGCTGGTCGGGGCCGCCGCGGCCGCGGCGGCCGGACCGCACCTGGTCAGCGACCCTGCGGCGGAGGCGGCGTACCTGTTCGAAGCCGGCCCGGACGGCGGGCCGCCCCGGCTGGCCCTCCCCCGCACGTTCGCGCCGCTGATGCCGGGCAGCCTGCGCACGCGCGAGGGGCTGGTGGTCCTGGGCACGTGACGCGGGGCCGCGGACAGGGGCAGCCGACCGGCGGGACGCATCCGCCGGCCCCGGCGCGTACACCGCCAAGGGGCGGCTCAGCCGGTCCGCGTCAGCCGGTCCGCGCCGGACAGTACCGCCGCGGCCAGCGCCTCCGCGGCCGCCGAGACGCGCGGTCCGCGGAGCAGGGCGAACTCCACCGGCCCCAGGTCCGGCAAACCGGGAACGCGGGCGAGGCCCGGCGGGACCAGTCCGCGGGTGTGCGCCATCACGCCCAGCCCGGCGCGGGCCGCGGCGACCAGGCCGCTCAGGCTGCCGCTCGTACAGGCGATGCGCCAGGCCCGGCCGTCCCGCTCCAGCACCTCCAGCGCCCGCGCCCGGGTGATCCCCGGCGGCGGGAACACGATCAGCGGCACGGGCCGGTCCGGATCCACGCGGAGGCCCTCCGCACCGATCCACACCATCCTGTCCCGCCACACCAGTCGGCCCCGCTCGTCGTCCGGCCCGCGCCGCTTCGCCAGGACCAGGTCCAGGCGGCCCGCGTCCAGCCGTTCGTGCAGCGTCCCCGACAGCTCGACCGACAGCTCCAGGTCGACCTCGGGGTGCTGCTGCCGGAACGCCACCAGGATCTCCGGGAGCCGGGTCAGCACGAAGTCCTCCGACGCCCCGAACCGGAGCCGGCCCCGCAGCCGGGTGCCGGTGAACCAGGCCGCGGCCCGCTCGTGCGCCTCCAGGATGGTCCGGGCGAAGCCGAGCATCGCCTCGCCGTCCTCCGTCAGCTCCACCCGGTGCGTGTCCCGCAGGAACAGCGGCCGGCCCGTCGCCTCCTCCAGCCGCCGCACGTGCTGGCTGACGGTGGACTGCCGCACCCCCAGCCGGCCGGCCGCCTGCGTGAAGCTCAGCGTCTGGGCCACCGTGAGGAACGTGCGCAACTGCACCGGCTCGTACATGGCGCCATCATCCCACGGCCATCACGCAGCGCGATGGCAGTCAGTGCGGTGTACGGGTTTCCCGATGAGCAGCGCGGGCCGACGATATGAGGGCGGTGCCGGCCGCCACCGGCCCGCCCGCCCCCGCCCCGTCGATCGACCGCAAGTGAGCCGCCGCCATGCCCCGCCGTCTCCGACTGCCCGCCCGGCTGCCGCTGGACCCGTACGTCCTGGCCCTGCTCGGCACCGTCGCCCTCGCCGCCGTCCTCCCCGCGCGCGGCACGGCCGCCACCCTCGCCCAGGGTGCGGCCACCGCCGCCGTCGCGCTGCTGTTCTTCCTCTACGGGGCGCGGCTGTCCACCCGCGAGGCGCTGGACGGGCTGCGCCACTGGCGGCTCCACCTGACGGTGCTGGCCTGCACGTTCGTGCTGTTCCCGGTGCTCGGGCTGGCCGCCCGCGGGCTGGTGCCGTGGGTGCTGACGCCGCCGCTGTACGGGGGGCTGCTGTTCCTGTGCGCGGCGCCGTCCACCATCCAGTCGTCGATCGCGTTCACGTCGATCGCCCGGGGGAACGTGCCCGCGGCGATCTGCGCGGGCTCCTTCTCCAGCCTCGCCGGGATGGTCCTCACTCCGCTGCTGGCGGCCGTGCTGGTCGGCGGCACCGCAGGCGGGTTCTCCGCGGACGCGCTGGTGCGGATCGCGCTCCAACTGCTGGTGCCGTTCCTGCTGGGGCAGGTCCTGCGCCCGCGGATCGGCGGTTTCACCACCCGGCACCGGGCGGCCCTCGGGCTCGTGGACCGCGGATCGATACTGCTGGTGGTGTACGCGGCGTTCAGCGCGGGCGTCGTCGCCGGGATCTGGCACCGCGTCGGGGTGGCGCGGCTGGCGGCGCTGCTCGCGGTGGAGGCGGTGCTGCTGGCCGTCATGCTGCTGGTGACCTGGTACGGGGCCGGCCGGCTCGGGTTCGGGAGGGAGGACCGGATCGCGATCCAGTTCGCCGGGTCGAAGAAGAGCCTGGCGGCGGGGCTGCCGATGGCGAGCGTGCTCTTCGGGGCGCAGGCGAGCCTGGCGGTTCTGCCGTTGATGCTGTTCCACCAGATGCAGCTGATGGTGTGCGCCGTGCTGGCGCGCCGCCGCGCCCGGGACCCGGAGGAGACGGCGGGCGCCGGGGCGGCCGTCGCGGCGGCGGGTGCGCGCCCGTGAGAGTGGCGCCGGGGTGTGGCGGAGGTCTCCCCCGACTGCGGACGCCCTTGCGGGCGGGGCCCGTTAACGTTCGGTGGTGACCTGGATACGCCCGCTCGGCGCCCGTGCCGAACGCCCCTGCACCCTCGTCCTCTGCCGCGGCTGCTGCTGCGGGGACCCGCGCAAGAACCCGGGGACCGACCACGCCGGCCAGCTGGCCCGGCTCCGGGAGGCGGCCGCCGCATCCGGCGGCCGTATCGCCGTACGGACGAGTGACTGCCTGGGGCCGTGCGCGCAGGCCAACGTGGTCGTGGTGCAGCCGGCGACGGAGGCGCGGCGGCGGGGCGCCCGCGCGGCGTGGTTCGGGTGGGCGCTGGACGACACGGCGACGGACGAGGTCATCGCCTGGGCGGAGGCGGGCGGCCCGGGTGTGGCCCCGCTGCCGGCGACGCTGGACCTGCACCGCATCGAGCCGCCGGAGCCGAAGACGGCGTCCGGTGGCCGGGGCGGCAGGTCGCGGCGGGGCCGCTAGCCGGCCTCGGCGGGGAACTCGATGCGTTCCTCGCCCGCGTAGATGTTCATGTCCCCGCCGCGCAGGAAGCCGATCAGGGTGAGGCCCGCCTCCTGGGCGAGGTCGACGGCCAGCGAGGACGGCGCCGAGACGGCCGCGAGGACGGGGATGCCGGCCATGACGGCCTTCTGGGCGAGTTCGAAGGAGGCCCGGCCGGAGACCAGGAGCACCGACCCCGCCAGCGGCAGCCGCCCCGCCTGCACCGCCCGGCCGATGATCTTGTCGACGGCGTTGTGGCGGCCGACGTCCTCGCGGACGTCGAGCAGCTCGCCGCCCGCCGAGAACAGGCCGGCGGCATGGAGCCCGCCGGTGCGGTCGAAGACCTTCTGGGCGGCGCGCAGCCGGTCGGGGAGCTCGCCGACGAGGCCGACGGGGAGGCGTAGGGGGTCGGCGGCGGGCGGGAAGCGGGTCGCGGTGCGGACGGCGTCGAGGCTGGCCTTGCCGCACAGGCCGCAGGAGGACGTCGTGTACACGTTCCGTTCGAGCGTGATGTCCGGCAGGGCGACGCCCGGGGCGAGCTGTACGTTGACGACGTTGTAGGTGTTGGAGCCGTCCTCGGCGGCGCCCTCGCAGTAGGTGACGGCGCGTACGTCGTCGGCGGAGCCCACGACGCCCTCGCTGACGAGGAAGCCGACGGCGAGGGCGAAGTCGTCGCCGGGTGTGCGCATGGTGATCGCCAGCGGTTTGCCGCCGAGGCGGATCTCCAGCGGCTCCTCCGCGACGAGCGTGTCGGGGCGCGCGCCGGGGACGCCGTCCCGGACCCTGACGACGCGGCGGCGCTCGGTGACCCGTCCCATGGTGTTCAGCCCGCCCGTCCTCGCCCGTGTCCGCGTACTCCGTCGTACACCTGTCGGGCCCATTGTCCCGGATCGGGCGGAGGCTGTGGAATCTCCAAATTCCCGGGCGGTAATCCTGTCGGAACCCTCGCACCCGTACCGACCGGTAGCCGGTCAAGCTGGGTGATCCTGACTGCCGTACGAGGGGGATTCGCGCCCATGACCGGTTCACGCGTGGTGGCGCTGGGGCACTACCAACCCGCCGGAGTGCTCACCAACGAGGACCTGGCGGCCATGGTCGACACCAGCGACGAGTGGATCCGCTCGCGCGTCGGCATCAAGACCCGGCACATAGCGGGAGACGACGAGCCGGTGGACGAGCTGGCCTTCCACGCGGCGGGCAAGGCCCTCGCCGGCGCGGGCCTCGTCCCGGACGACGTCGACCTCGTCCTGGTGGCCACCTCCACGGCGATCGACCGCTCCCCCAACACGGCCGCGCGCGTCGCGGCCAAGCTGGGCATGGGCGGCGGGCCCGCCGTGATGGACATCAACGTGGTCTGCTCGGGCTTCACCCATGCCCTGGCGGCGGCGGACCACGCGATCCGCGCCGGGTCCGCGAGGCGCGCCCTGGTGATCGGCGCCGACAAGATGACCGCGATCACGGACTGGACCGACCGCACCACCTGCGTCCTGACGGGCGACGGGGCGGGCGCGGCCGTCGTCGAGGCGAGCCCGGAGCCCGGGATCGGGCCGGTGCTGTGGGGGTCCGTCCCGGAGATGGGGCACGCGGTGCGCATCGAGGGCACTCCCCCGGTCTTCGCCCAGGAGGGCCAGGCCGTGTACCGCTGGACGACGGGCAGGCTGCCCGCGCTGGCCCGCGAGGTGTGCGAGAAGTCGGGGATCACCCCGGAGGAGCTGGCGGGCGTGGTGCTGCACCAGGCCAACCTGCGGATCATCGAGCCGCTGGCCCGGAAGATCGGCGCGGTGAACGCGGTCGTCGCCCGGGACGTCGTCGACTCGGGGAACACCTCGGCGGCCAGCATCCCGATGGCGCTGTCGAAGCTGGTGCAGCGCGGGGAGATCCCGTCGGGCGCCCCGGTCCTCCTCTTCGGCTTCGGCGGCAACCTCTCGTACGCGGGCCAGGTCATCGCCTGCCCGTGACGCCCGGGGCATGCCGCCCCGGTCCGGGACGGCATGCCCGCAGGTCAGCGAGCACCCCACCGCCGAATACCTGGTCGGAACCACGCCGAACTGCTGCTATTGTTGTCCATGTCGCCGCGGGAAACCGGGGCGGTCACCTGGTCCGGGTGGCGGAATGGCAGACGCGCTAGCTTGAGGTGCTAGTGCCCTTTATCGGGCGTGGGGGTTCAAGTCCCCCCTCGGACACCGACAAGAAGACCCCTGTTTCGGCAGGGGTCTTCTTCGTTTTCTGCGCCGTTCGGGGCGGAACCTCGCCCGCGGCGGGTTCCCGCCACTCGGGGTGGGTTCGCGGCCGGGCCCGTGGGCATGCTCTCCGCCGCTTCGTCGTCGTCCCGTCCCCGCTGTGCGTGCGGGGTGTCCATCGGGGGCGGCGGAGGCGGGGTGTGCGGAGAGGAGCGGGTGTGCGGGAGGTTGTGGTCCCGCCCGTGGTGGTGGAGGCGGCTGTCGGGGGGCTTGCCGACTGCGTGTTCCGCAGTGCCCGGGAGGAGCCGGGCCGGGTGGTCATG
>NZ_RPSE01000366.1:0-6424 GCF_003949955.1 Streptomyces sp. WAC05292 | reverse complement strand
GCCCTGCGAGCGTCCCCCGCATGCCCACCTTCACCTCGTACGACGGCACCCTCCTCAACTACCGCGTCCTGGACGGGCCCGGCCCCGGCCTGGTCTGCCTCCCCGGCGGCCCGATGCAGGATTCCGCGTACCTCGGCGACCTCGGCGGCCTGGCCGCGCACCGCCGCCTGATCCTGCTCGACCCGCGCGGCACCGGCGCCTCGGCCGCGCCCGCGGACCCGGCGACGTACCGCTGCGACCGCCAGGTCGCCGACCTCGAAGCCCTGCGCCGGCACCTCGCCCTCCCCCGCATGGACCTGCTCGCGCACAGCGCCGGCGCGAACCTGGCCGTGCTGTACGCGGCCACGCATCCGCAGCACACCGGACGGCTCGCGCTGATCACCCCGAGCGTCGCCGCCGCCGGCATCACCATCACCGGCGAGCAGCGGCTGGCGGCCGCACGGCTCCGCCGCGGCGAGCCGTGGTTCCCGGCCGCGTTCGCGGCGCTGGAGCGCATCACCACCGGCCAGGCCGGCTCCGACGACTGGACGGCGGTGGAACCCTTCTTCCACGGCAGCTGGGACGACTCCGCCCGGCACTTCGCCGCCGAGTCGGCGCGCCGCAAGAACCAGGAGGCAGCAGCAGCCTTCGGCGCGGACGGCGCCTACGACCCGGACGCCTTGCGGGCCGCGCTGCGCCGCTCCGAGTCCCCCGTCCTCGTCCTGGCCGGCGGACTCGACCTGCAGGGGCCGATCCCCGCGATGACCGAGTACGCCGACCTCTTCGGACACGCCAAGCTCGTCGTCCACCCGGGAGCCGGCCACTTCCCCTGGCGCGACGATCCGGCCGCCTTCGCCTCGACGGTGGCAGCGCTCCCGGCGAGCTGAGGCCGGGTGCGGGGGGGGCGGAGGCGGCCGCACCTCCGCCCCCCATCACCCATTTGCCCGAATCACCACGCAATTGCCCATCCCCGCCAACTACGCCCCCACCGCCCGTGTCCCACCGTCCATCTGACGTTGGGTAACACCCGTCCGCCACCCCCGACACGCACCTCATCTCATATCTGAGATACGGTGCACCCATGGCAGACGACTACCTCGTACGCATCGGCAAGCTCATCCGTGACGCCCGGCAGCACCGTGGCTGGACGCAGAGTCAGCTTGCAGACGCCCTGGGCACCAGCCAGAGCGCCGTGAACCGCATCGAGCGCGGCAACCAGAACATCAGCCTTGAAATGATCGCCCGGATCGGCGAAGCGCTCGACAGCGAGATCGTCTCCCTCGGTTACGCCGGCCCGATGCACCTGCGCGTCGTCGGCGGCCGCCGCCTCTCCGGCTCCATCGACGTCAAGACGAGCAAGAACGCCTGCGTCGCGCTCCTCTGCGCCACCCTCCTGAACAAGGGCCGCACGGTGCTGCGCCGCGTCGCCCGCATCGAGGAGGTGTACCGGCTCCTGGAGGTCCTGAACTCCATCGGCGTCCGCACCCGCTGGATCAACGACGGCGTCGACCTGGAGCTCGTACCGCCGGCGGACCTCGACATGGACGCCATCGACGCGGAGGCGGCGGTCCGGACCCGGAGCATCATCATGTTCCTGGGCCCCCTGCTGCACCGCATGGACCAGTTCCGCCTCCCCTACGCGGGCGGCTGCGACCTCGGCACCCGCACCATCGAGCCGCACATGATCGCCCTGCGCCGCTTCGGCCTGGACATCACGGCGACCGAGGGCATCTACCACGCCAAGGTGGAGCCGAACGTCAGCCCGGACCGCCCGATCGTGCTGACCGAGCGCGGGGACACCGTCACCGAGAACGCGCTGCTGGCCGCGGCCCGCCATGACGGTGTCACCGTCATCCGCAACGCCTCCTCCAACTACATGGTCCAGGACCTGTGCTTCTTCCTGGAGGCGCTGGGCGTCCGGGTCGACGGCGTCGGCACCACGACCCTCACCGTCCACGGCGTCCCGAACATCGACGTGGACGTGGACTACTCGCCCTCCGAGGACCCGGTCGAGGCGATGAGCCTGCTCGCCGCCGCGGTCGTCACGGAGTCCGAGCTGACCATCCGCCGGGTCCCGATCGAGTTCATGGAGATCGAGCTCGCGGTCCTGGAGGAGATGGGCCTGGACCACGACCGCTCGGCGGAGTACACGGCCGACAACGGCCGCACCCGCCTGGTCGACCTGACGGTCCGCCCCTCGAAGCTCGAGGCGCCGATCGACAAGATCCACCCGATGCCGTTCCCCGGGCTGAACATCGACAACGTCCCGTTCTTCGCGGCCATCGCGGCCGTCGCCCAGGGCCAGACCCTGATCCACGACTGGGTGTACGACAACCGGGCGATCTACCTCACCGACCTCAACCGCCTCGGCGGCCGCCTCCAGCTCCTGGACCCGCACCGCGTCCTGGTGGAGGGCCCGACGCGCTGGCGCGCGGCGGAGATGATGTGCCCGCCGGCCCTGCGCCCGGCGGTGGTGGTCCTGCTCGCGATGATGGCCGCGGAGGGCACCTCGGTCCTCCGCAACGTGTACGTCATCAACCGCGGCTACGAGGACCTGGCGGAGCGCCTGAACTCGGTGGGCGCCCAGATCGAAACCTTCCGGGACATCTAAGAAGACGGACAGAGGATCACCATGCAGGCCTTACAGACACCGCTCAAAAGTGGCTGCTGACCGCGGAAACACCTTCCGACACCCCTCGACGTCTTCCAGTGGTTTCCGCCCCCTTCTGCAAGAACCGTGCAAGGGGAGGCCGATGCGCTGACGGACCGTCAACTCAGACGAGGCCCCGAAAGGACAAACACAGATCGTTGGCTGCGGGTCAGGGGATCAGCGGTCTTCCCACTGGGTGCGGGCGAGCTCCGAGTTCGTCCGGACCAGGTCCTCGTCGTCTTCGATCATGAACAGCGAGTACCGGTTCGTTGCTTCCAGGGCGTTGAAGACCCGGTGGGCCCAAGCGTCCGAGTCCGGCTGATTGGCAGTGACCCGGGCCGGGTGGGAGTGGTGCGGCTCGTCCAGGTCCGGCGGCACGGCGACCCAGATGCTCAGCCAGCGCTCGTTGTCCCTCCAGGTGAAGGAGGGGGACTGCCCATCGGCGTCACCGGAGAACCTGATGCCGAAGGCCGCTTCGAGGTCGGCCCACAGGGTCTTCGCGAGGGTGACCACGGGGGCCTGCGGCTGCCGGTGGCCGGCGTAGATGTTGTATTCGCTCAAGATGATCAGCCTTAGCCCACGTCGACGGTCTCGTCGTAGCAGTATCCGGTCAGCCACACCTGGGTGAACTCACGCGACGCTCCCGCGGTGCGCAAGAACGTGTCAAGCCCCTTCTTGGCTTCGGCCCACGCCCCACGCACATCCGAACCGCCTCAGAGATCGTTTACGGGACAAGCCTCAGCTCGCTGAGAATGGCCTGCAGGTTACGCTCGAAGTTCCCCCGTGCGGCATCCTCCCCTTCTCACGCCCGATCTCGACCAATTGCTCTTCGGTGTACTCGCCGCCGGTCATTGGGCGAGTATCCGGAACCGCTATCCCTGTATCCAGTGAGAATTCCGCGTTCCGAGATCCCTTGGCCAAGGGCCGCCACCAGTGGCTTCCCGGCTGTACATCGTGTACGGCGACCAGGCCGCGCTCCGCGCCCGCTGCGAGGTCGCCTCCGTCCGCACCACCCGCGAGGACGAGACCACCTATGAGCCCGGCGCGGTCATCCCTGCCGGGCAGTGGCGGTCCATGACCGGCGTGGACGTCAAGTCACTCACCGCGCCCCGCAAGCCCCTCGACAGCACGCTGGTGGAGATCGTCCGGCCGCCCTTCCGTGACGGTCACCCGCTCGAAGACCTGGCTCAGCCGCTGGGCGATCCGGACGCCGTGTACCTCGGGCAGGCCCTGGCCAAGCCCGACATGCTCACCACCACCGACAACTACCAGCACGGCCGGCTGCTCGGGCTGCACCTCGACGACTGGGACAAGCTCAAGTACCCGGACAAGCACACCGGCCGACGGCGGCTCTGCCTCAACCTCGGCCCCGGAACCCGCTACATCATCCTCGGCGCCATCGACGCCCAGACCGTCTGCCGCACGATGCACCCCGCCGACTTCGTCCACCGGTACCCGCACACCGACGACTTCCGCGCCTACGTCGCCGATGGCCGCCCCATCCGCATCTTCCGGATACGCCTCGCCCCGGGCGAGGGCTACCTGGCCCCCACCGAGTACCTGCTGCACGACGGCTCGACCGAGGGCGAAGACGACCCCTCGGCCGCCGCGTTCTGGCTCGGCCACTGGCCCTCGGGCGCACTGTCCTGGCTTGTCTGGTCCGCCGCACCACTTGCCCGGGGCCGGTAAGGTGCTGCCCTCGTTGGGCGGAGGTAGGAGCACGGACGAGCCCTTGGAACACTGGGCGGCCCGCCGTGAGAAGGGGCTACGACCGGTGGGAAAGAAGAAGGTCGTCACCCTCGACTCCGGCCAGCAGCGCGCCGCGCACGTCGACCCGCAGCAGGAAGACGGCCGCGGCGAACCTGCGGACGGCCAGCCCCCACGCAAGTCAGGGCCGCGCTCCAGCCCCCGGCTCGGCTTGTGCAGGAATCGTGCAAGATGATCTTTCGGAAGGCGTGCCGACGCAGGTCAGGCGACATGCAGCACAGTTCCGCGACATCCGGGGATCGCGACATCAGATGACCGACCAGGGCCCCCGGTGCCCGCTGCTGGACCGGGGGCTTCTGTCGGACTCGGTTCTTCACGCCGTCTGATGCGGTGGCCTGGAGCGCGGGCGGGTGTGCCGGTCCCCCGCACCCAGCGCGCGCCGGACCGGGGAGAACAGCTTGTTCGGGCAGTCGCGGCGCGCCGCCCGGCCCCTCCCCCGCTCATCCCCTCGGGAGGCGCCTTCCTCAGCCGCTCGACGAGGTCCGCCTCGGACTCGACGCGGGCGGTCATCGGATCTCGCCGGCGGGATGCTGCGCGTCGTAGGCCCGGCGGGCACGGGCGATGCCGTCCCGGTGCTCCAGTGACCAGTCGGCAAGCGCCTTGACGAGATGGGTCAGGCTCGTACCGGTCTCGGTGAGGCGATAGTCCACCTGAGCAGGCACGGTCGGATAGACGGTTCGAAGGACCAGCCCATCGCGTTCCAGCCGGCGCACGGTCAGGGTCAGCATCCTCTGGGAGATCCCGTCGATTGCGCGTTGCAATTGCCTGAAACGCCGTGGGCCGCTCGCAAGCTCGACGATCACGAGGACCGACCACTTGTCGCCCACGCGGTCGAGGATGTCGCGGATCCCGCAGTCGGGGTGGTCAGGCTGTCCGCACGGGTCGAGCGCTGCGGGCCCGGCGGTTACCTCGGTGTGCGTCACTGACATCAACCTGCCTCCTTGTGGGCCGATCATGACCGGCCGAGACTCATCGTAGTTACCGATGAGAACCACCCAGGAGAACGAATCGCAATGATCATGGTGACCGGCGCGAACGGACGGCTCGCATCCCTCACACTGCAGGAGTTGGCCGAACGGAACGTGCCCGCCCTGGGCGGCAGCCGGACTCCCGGCGATGGGCAGCGCCACCTGGACTTCGACGAACCCGCCGGCCTTGACCTGACCGGTGTCTCGACGCTGGTGCTGGTCTCTGCCGGGTACGCCGAGGACGACCAGGTCATCGCTCGGCACCAGGCCCTTCTCGATGCCGCCGTCCGCGACGGCGTCGTACATGTGATCTACACCAGCCTGACCGCCTCGGGGGATCACCTCGGGTTCGCGCTCGCCCACCGCGCCACTGAAAAACTGGTCAAGGCCAGTGGGCTCGACTGGACGGTCCTGCGCAACGGGCTCTACGCCGAGCTCTTCGGAGCGTTGTTGACGTGGACACCCGACGGTCTGGAGTCGGCCTTTGGCGATGGCGCTCTCTCTGCGGTGGCTCGGGCGGACCTGGCTGCCGCAACAGCCATCGTTGCCGGCCACCCGACAGCGCACGCCGGCCATACGTACGACCTGGTCGGCGACCCGATCACCGCCGAGGACATCGCCGAGCGCCTCGACGTCGTACACCGGACCATCGGGCTGAGCGAATACCGCGCCCGGCTCCTCGCGGACGACACACTGCTGCCGTTCCAGCCGCCGATGCTCACCTCGATCGCCACCAGCGTCCGCCACGGGTTCCTTGGCAACTCCAGCCCCGACCTCGTGCAACTGCTCGACCGGCCGCTCACCGACGCGCTGGCCGTAGCAGCGGACACCGCCGCCGCGACGCGTCCCGGCGCACGCTGACGCACACGGCTCACCGCAACGCGCCGCCGTCCCCCGAGCCGTGACACGCGGGTGCCCCGGACCCTTCGGGAGGATGCTGTTGGCTAATTCAGGGCACTGCGTGACGGCGGTTCCCAAGACCCGGTTGTGGTTTTGGGAACCGCCGTTGTCGTATGGGGAGAGTGTCAATGTCGATGCAGCCGAAGGAGCCGGGTGAGGT
>NZ_RPSE01000365.1:0-6433 GCF_003949955.1 Streptomyces sp. WAC05292 | reverse complement strand
GCCTGACACCCTGTCAACAGCGCCTCCGCCGCGCTCGTACCGCCACCGCACAGGAGAGTCAGGATGCATTCCGTTCCGCCCGCGGACACCGCCCCGCGCCCCGCCACGGCCGCCGATGTTCCCGAGCTCGTGCGGCTGCGGGCCGTTGCGCTTGCCGCGCTGGGGGTGGATCCCGGGCCTGCCGACGCGGCCTGGCGAGGTGTTGCCCCCGGGTGGTTCCGCGAGCGGATCGGCGGGAGGTCGGACGTGCACTGCCTGGTGGTGGGCGGGGCGCCCGGCGAGCGGCTCGTCGCGACGGGGATGGCCTGGGTGACGTACCACCTGCCGCGGCCCCAGTACACCGACGGGCGGCGCGGCTACCTCGACGCCATCGTCACCGACGAGGGCTTTCGCGGGCAGGGCCACGGGCGGCGGATCGTCGACGGGCTCGTCGCCTGGCTGAACGGCATGGGGATCCACTACATCCAGCTGCACGCCAGCTCCGCCGGCGAGCCCGTCTACAGGGCGGCGGGGTTCGTGCCGAGTCACTTCGCGAGCATGGACCTGTTCACCACGCCCGACGCCTGACACACGGCAGCCCCGGGCACGGCCTCCGCCCGCCGACGATCGGTCAGCGCCGTTCGAGGCGGGCTACCCGCCCTTTCTCCCCCGCCGCCCAGCAGCTCCCGTCCGCCGTGCAGTCGACCGTGTCGAACGAGCCCGCGGCCAGCGGGCGCCAGGTGCGGCCGCCGTCGGTGGTGGCGTCGGTGCCCGTCGGGCCGACCGCGAGGGCCGTGGCGCGGGTGTGCGGGAGCCAGGCCGCGCCCGAGCGGTAGGCGGGCGGCGGGGCGGCGGCGGGTGTCCAGTTGCGGCCGGCGTCCGCGGAGCGGGCGGCGGCCTGCGGGGAGGGCTCGCCGGTGCGGTAGTCGCCGCCCACGGCCAGGCCGGTCGTACGGTCGCGGAAGGCGAGGGCGAAGACGCCCTTGGCCGGGTCGCCCGCCGGGATGCCGGACTCGGCGGCCCGCCAGGTGCGGCCGCGGTCCGACGAGTGCAGGATGCGGGCGGTCGCGCCGCCGCCGGTGGCGAGCCACACGTCACGCGGTCCGGCGCTGACCAGACACTGGCCGCTCGCCGCGAAGCCGGCTTCGCCGGGCAGGGCGGGCGGCATGCCCGCATCGGGCAGGACGGTCCAGCTGCGCCCGCCGTCGTCGGTGGACAGGATGCGGAACCTGCCGTCCACCGGGTCGCTCATGGCGATGCCGTGCCGGGAGTCGAAGAAGGTCAGACAGTCGTAGAAGGCGCGCGGGTCGGCGTTCCGAAAGGTTTCGGTCCAGGTGCGGCCGCCGTCGTCGGTGCGCAGCACCCGCGACGCCTCGCCTTCCCCGATGGAGAGGGCGACGGCGCGGCGGGCGTCGAACGCCTCGATGTCGCGCAGTTCGAGGCCTTCGGCGGCGGCGGTCGGGGGTGAGACGTCCTGCCAGCTGCGGCCGCCGTCGGTGGTGCGCAGGACGGTGCCCTGGGAGCCGGCCACCCAGGCGGTGGAGCGGTTGACGGCGGCCAGGCCGCGGAAACGGGCGTCCTTGCCGGTCTGCTTGAGGGCCCACCCGGCGCCGCGTAAGGCGTGGTTGTCGCCTCCTGCGGCGGCGGGTGCGGTGGTGCCCGCATGGGCGGGGGCGGCGGTGAGGGCGAGCGCCACAGCAGCCGCCGCGGACATGCCAATTCTCAGGAGTCTCATGGCGCCGGAAGCTAGTGCACCGCGGATGCGCCGTCCAGGGCGCCCGCGGCACACTCCGTCGGCCCGCCCTCCCGCCCCCGGGGCCCCCGTTGGGCCTGTGGAGTGAGCGTGAATCGGCCGTTCTCGGTTCATCCCCGTACGGGGGCCGGAGCGGGCGCCCCTTCGGCCGGCGAACCCACTTCGATCACCCTACGTGATCACATGGACGCGTTCCAGCCAATCGGTGACGCAGCTCACGTCATCGCCCGTGCACGGATTTGCCGATTGCGGCGTCTATCGGGTTGCCGGGCTCCAGCCCAGACCCGGCAGCAGATCCGCCGCAAGGGAGCGAGCCTTGATCACTGTTATCGAGCAGGCCGTGCAGGCACGTCTGGTAGCCACCGCACCGAAGGTGGAAACCGTACCCGTCACTCTCTGCTACGACCGGTCGGATCCGTTCGCCGTGCGGATGGCCTTCCCCGCTCCGGCCACGCTGGAGGGCGTCGAGGTGTCGTGGACGTTCGCCCGCGAGCTGCTGAGGTCGGGCCTGATCAGGCCGTCGGGCCAGGGCGACGTGCGGGTGCGCCCGTACGACGGGGACCGGACGACGATCGAGTTCCACGCCCCGGAGGGTGTCGCGATCGTGCTCATGGCGACGGCGGAGCTGCAGCGTTTCCTGCGGAGGTCCGCGGAGGTGGTTTCGCCGGGCCACGAGCACCTCTACCTCGACATGGACCACAGCCTGGCGGAGCTGATGCGCGGTCCGCGCTGATCCCGGCGGCCTTCGGGAGCCTTCGGCGGCCGCCCAGGACCACTCGGCGGCCTCCCGGCGGCCTCCCGGCGCCCTCTCGGCGGCCTGCGGGTTATTTCGTTTGCGGGCGGCTTCGGCCGCCCGTAGCGTCGTCGGCGTACCCATCCCCGCCGAAACGGAGCAGGACGTTGCTCTTCTGAGGTCCGAGACACCGACCGACAGGGTCGATCCGGCGCACCTGCGCATCCCACCCGTCTTCGGCTGTCTCCCCAGTTGCTCGCATCATTCACGCAACCTGGAGGCCTCCATGGGTAACACCTCTGCATTCATCACCTGCTCCGCGCTCTCCTTCGACTGGCCCGACGGCACGCCCGTCTTCGACGGCTTCGACCTGACGGTCGGTCCCGGCCGCACCGGGCTCATCGGCCGCAACGGCAGCGGGAAGTCCACCCTCCTGAAGCTGATCACCGGCCGACTGGCGCCCCGTGACGGCCGGTTGGCCGTGTCGGGCACGGTCGGCCACCTGCCGCAGGACATCACTCTCCACACCTCGCTGCGCGTGGACGAGGCCCTCGGCATCCGCGGTGTGCGTGCCGCCCTGCACGCGATCGAGGCCGGCGAGGCGACCGAGGCGAACTTCGCCGCCGTCGGCGACGACTGGGACGTCGAGGAGCGGGCCTTGGCCGCCCTCGACCAGCTGGGCCTCGGGCCGGTCGGCCTGGACCGCACCGTCGGCGAACTGTCCGGTGGCGAGGGCGTCTTGCTGCGGCTGGCGGCGCTGCTGCTGGCGCGGCCCGACGTGCTGCTGCTGGACGAGCCGACGAACAACCTGGACCTGCGGGCCCGCCGCCGGCTGTACGCGGCGGTCGAGTCCTGGTCGGGGGTGCTGCTGCTGGCCAGCCACGACCGGGAGCTGCTGGAGCGGGTCGACCAGATCGCCGAGCTCCACGAGGGCGAAGTCCACTGGTACGGCGGCAACTTCAGCGCATACGAGCAGCAGCTGGCCGCCGAGCAGGAGGCGGCCGAGCGGCTGGTGCGGGCGGCCGAGGCACATGTGCAGCGGCAGAAGCGGGAGCTGTCGGACGCGCACGTGAAGCTGGCGCGGCGCAGGCGGTACGCGCAGAAGATGTACGAGAGCAAGCGCGTGCCGAAGATCGTCGCGAACAACCTCAAGAGCGCGGCGCAGCAGTCCGCCGGCAAGCACCGCACCCTGCACGCGGAGCGGCTCACGCAGGCGCGGGAGCGGCTCGACCAGGCGGCGGAGGCGGTCCGGGACGACGACGAGATCCGCATCGAGCTGCCGGCGACGCTGGTCCCGCCGGGCCGGCGGGTGCTGGACCTGTCCCGGCTGCGTCTGGCGCACGGCGCCGGGGTACCGCTGGATTGGGATCTGCGGGGGCCGGAGCGGATCGCCCTGGTGGGACGCAACGGCTCGGGCAAGACGACACTGCTGCGGACGGTGGCGGGGCTGCTGGAGCCGGAGTCCGGGGAGGTGGCCGTGCACGTGCCGGCGCGCTTCCTGCCGCAGCGGCTGGACGTCCTCGACGACGGCCTGTCGGTCGTGGAGAACGTGGCCCGGTTCGCGCCGCAGGCGTCGAACAACGTGGTGCGGGCGCGGCTCGCGCACTTCCTGTTCCGCGGCGCCCGCGCCGACCGGGCGGCGGGTGCGCTGTCGGGCGGGGAGCGGTTCCGGGCGGCGCTCGCGGCGCTGCTGCTGGCCGAGCCGGCTCCGCAGCTGCTGATGCTGGACGAGCCGACGAACAACCTGGACCTGGCGAGCGCGGACCAGCTCGCCGGCGCGCTGGACTCCTACCAGGGGGCGCTGATCGTCGCGAGCCACGACGTGCCGTTCCTGGAGTCGATCGGCATCACCCGCTGGCTGCTGCTCGACGGCGGCCTGCGGCCGACGACGGCGGAAGAGGTACGCGAGACCCTCTGGTCCGCCTGACCCGGAGGGCCGCTCCCCCCGCCACCGCCCTGCCCTGCCGTGCCCTGCCCCGCCCCTGCCGCTGGCCCTCGCCGGCACCGTTCGGCCGTGTCCGGCCGTCAAGGCGGGGCGGGCGGGGGCCACCTTCTGCGTGACATTCGCCGCGTCTGCGGCCCGGTACACCTCGATCAACTGCGTAGATAACGGGATGTAACCGGTCATATGAACGCCGGGGGCTTGGCTGACCCTCACGGTCCGCTTAACCTACGGCGTCGTAGGCTACGGAACCGTAGGTAATTCGCTTTGTCCCCAGGAGTACCCGTGACGATCACCTCTCCCCACCTCGGCAGCTCTGCGGCGTGGACCGACGCGAAGCTGCTGTATGCGCTGGAAGAGGTGGTCGAGAAGGAACTCAACCGCCACCTGAAGGTGACCAAGGACTGGATGCCCCACGAGTACGTCCCGTGGAGCGACGGCCGGAACTTCCCGGCGTTCTTCGAGGACGGCGAGGCCTGGGACCCGCAGCAGTCCAAGGTCACCGACATCGGCAAGATCGCCCTGGTGGTGAACCTGCTGACCGAGGACAACCTGCCGAGCTACCACCACGAGATCGCCACGCTGTTCGGGCGGAACGGCGCCTGGGGCACCTGGGTGCACCGCTGGACCGCCGAGGAGGGCCGCCACGGCATCGTGATGCGCGACTACCTGCTGGCCTCGCGCGCCGTGGACCCGGACAAGCTCGAGGCGTTCCGCATGCAGCACATGTCGGAGGGCTTCGAGTCCGACAACCGCCACTCGATGCTGCACTCGGTGGCGTACGTCGCCTTCCAGGAGCTGGCCACCCGCATCTCGCACCGCAACACCGGCCACCAGTCCGGCGACCCGGTGTGCGACCGGATGCTGGCCCGCATCGCGCAGGACGAGAACCTGCACATGATCTTCTACCGCAACCTCCTGGGCGCGGCCTTCGACATCGCCCCGGACCTGACGATGCAGGCCGTGCGCGACGTCGTGGTGAACTTCCGGATGCCCGGACACGGCATGCCGGGCTTCGAGCGCATGGCCGCCCAGATGGCCATCGGCGGCGTCTACAACCTGCGCATCCACCACGACGACGTCCTGAGCCCCGTCATCCGCTTCCTGAAGATCATGAGCATCGACGGCCTCGGCCCGGAGGGCCTGCAGGCCCAGGAGGAGCTCGGCCTCTTCATGGACGGCCTGGACTCCGAGGCCCGCAAGTTCGACGAGCGCCTCGCCGCCCGCGCGGCCCGCCTGGCGGCCCGCAAGGGCTGACCGGCCGCCGCCGCGGCCCGGCCGGACGCCGGCCGGGTCAGCGGCGCGGGCGCAGCGCGAGGCGCTCCGCCTCGGACAGCCCGCCCCACACCCCGAAGCGCTCGTCGTTGGCGAGGGCGTACTCCAGGCAGCCGGTCCGCACCTCGCACGCCGCGCACAGCCGCTTCGCCTCCCGCAGCGAGTTGCCCGGCTCGGGGAAGAAGAACTCCGCACCCGTCTGTGCGCACAGCGCGTACTCGTACCAGGCGGGGGCCGCGGAGGCGGTGGCGGGAGCGGTGGTGGTGTTCATCGACATGCCGCCGATCCTCACGCCCGCCGATGGACGTCTGATCAACGCCCCATCAACACCGCCCACGTGCCCGATGCTTCCGCGCCACGGCACCCGGCCGCTTCCTCCCCTCCGAGGATGGCACGGCCCACTGACATCCGGCCGTCCCGCGCCCGGCAGGGATCAGTCCTGCTGCGGCTCTTCGGCGGACGCCCCGGCAGGGCCGGACTTCTTCGCGCGGCTCGGCTGGACGCGCTTGGGCTCGCCCGGCATCTTCGGGTAGTCCGGCGGGTACGGCATGTCTCCGAGTCCCTCGTCGTGCTCCTGCCGCCCGGCGAGCTCCAGCGCGGCCTCCAGGGTGAAGGCGTGGTCGTCCATGTCGGCGTGCAGGTCGCCGAGTTCGGCATACCGGGCGGGCATCGTGGTGATGTCGAAGTCCCGGGGCTCCGCGGAGTCCAGCTCGTCCCAGCGGAGCGGGGCCGACACGGGGGCGTGGGGGCG
>NZ_RPSE01000364.1:0-6444 GCF_003949955.1 Streptomyces sp. WAC05292 | reverse complement strand
ACCCCGCCCCCGCCACCGCCACCGAGCCGGACCCCGAGCTCGACGTCGGCCTCGACCCCGTAGTGGTCGGAGGGGAACAGCCCTCCCTCCGACGGAACATCACCCCGCAGGGCGGCCCGCCGCACCCGAGCCGCGTCCGAGCGCAGCAGGACGCGGTCGAGCCGGGCGGCGCGCCCGGTCAGGGAGCCGACGGCCGCCAGCGGGTTGGTGCTCGGGTCGAACGTGGGGGTGTCGTCCGACGCCCCGTGCACCTCGCTCCAGGCGTCCCGCATCCCCAGGACCGCCGCGGGCCCCTCCTCCCCGCCCCGCCCGTCGTTGAAGTCCCCGAGCAGCGCCACGTGGGCATCGATCCCGCCGAGTCCCTCGGCGACCCGGACCAGCTCCTCGCCCCGCCGGGCGGCCCCGTCCCGCGTGTGGTCGCTCGTCAGGTGGACGGAGGCCACGACCAGCGGCCCCGCCGCGGTCCGGACCGTCACCGCGGAGACCGCCTTGTGCGGGCCGAGGCGGTGCAGTCCGGCCTCCGCCACGGGCAGCCGGCTCAGCACGAGCAGGCCGAAGCCGGCGACGTCCCGGCCGTCCGGGGCGGCCGACACCGTGTACGCGCGGCGCACCCACGGCTGCTCCAGCAGCATGTCGAGCAGGGCCGGTTCCACTTCCTGGAGCGCGATGACGTCCGCGTCGGCGGCCTCCAGTTCCGCGCAGAGCAGCGGCCTGCGGCGGGCGGTGTCGATGCGCGGCGCGTCGTAGCGGTCCCACAGGGTGTTCCACGTCAGCAGCCGCACCGGAACCGGGGCGCCGGCCACCGCGGCCGGCCGGCGCGCGGAGCCGACCCCGGCCTCCTCGGCGGCCTGCCACGCCCCGCCCGCGGCGCCGGGGCGGTCCGGACCCCACGCGTACGGGGTCCGGGCGGCGAAGGCGGGGGCGCGCAGCAGGCGCGGGTCGCGGACCCGCCCGGCGGTGGTGGAGTCGATCCGGTCCGTGCCGGTCGCGCGGTCCCAGACGAGTTCGCCGTCCGCCTCGACGAAAAGCACCCGGTGCCAGGGGATGTCCCCGCCGGGCACGAACGAGGGCAGCGGGACCCGCTTGGGCGGCGCCCCGCGCTGGTGCAGGCCCATCACGAACCGCGCCGGGTCGAACCGGGGGTCCCACCGGACCTGGTGGTAGAGCTGCTCACTGGTGCGCATCGGCGCGATCCCTCCCCGTACGCAGTGCCGTTCCGTCCTGGGCAACCGGGCCCAGGCCTCCCGCGGTGTCCTCGACGCCGCCGCCGGCCCCGAGGTAGCGGATGCGGTGCCCCTGCCCGTCGGCGGGGTAGGGCGGGCTGAACCGGTGCAGCTGCGAGGCCAGCACCCGCGGCGGCACCGGATGCTCCCGCACACCGTTGCGGCGGACGAGCTCGGCCTCCTCCACCAGGGGCACGACGTGCGTGACGAGCGCGTCGCGCCGCCGGGCGACCGCCGCGGGCAGCTGCCGCTGCCGCCCGGTCAGGGACGTGGCGTCCCAGACCACCGTGCCGCCGGCCGCGAGCGCCGCGTCGAGCCGGTCCAGGCCCTCGCGCAGCACATCGGCGTTGTCCCGCTGGTCGGCGCGGTTGCCGCGGGCGGCCCGCAGGTCGTCCAGGGCGATGTAGGCGTCGACCCCCGGCAGGCTCCGGGCGTACGTGCTCTTGCCGCTGCCCGCGGGCCCGCACAGCTGCACCAGCCGCGGGAAGCGGCCGTCCCGCCACCGCCAGGTCGCGGCCACGGCCTCCTCGGCGGTGGAGATCCGGCCCTGCGCGAACAACCGCAGCGCCTCGGCCCCGCACCGGTCGGCGGCGTCCGGATCCAGCCCCGCAAGGGCGTCCCGCAGCCCGTTCCGCAGCGGGCCCAGCGGGTCGGGTCCGAGCAGCCCCTCCTCCTGCGCGTACAGGGCGGACCACTCCACGCACTCCAGGGCTTCGGCGCGGTCACCGCCGGCACCGGTGGAATCCCCCGCCCCGACGGCCGCGGCAACCGCGTGCAGCACCCCGAGATCGGCGGCCGCGGCCATCCGCACCAGCCCGGCCCGCCGCTCCTCGTCCGGGAACGGCCGCCGCAGGCGCGGATGGAGGCCGACGAGGTCCGCGACCCGCCGCGCAAGCGGCATGCCGACCGGCCCTGCCGCGAGCCGCGCCCCGACCCCGGGCCGGGGCACCCTGTGCAGCAGCCCCGCCAGCACCCCGGCGAGGCGGGCGTCGCCGCCACGGCCGGCCGCGTCGAGCCGCCCCGCGACCTCTGCCACGACGGAGGCCGCCCCCGCACCGCCACCGGCCTCGGCAGCGACGCCGACGGCGGCCGCCAGCGCAACCGGATCCGGCTCCGCACCGGACCGCACCGCCCACAGCGCGGCCCGCGGCCCGAGCCCGTTGGGCACGACGGGGGCGTACATCCAGTGCGCGTCGGTGGTGACGTGTCCGCGCCGCACCCACTTCCCGACGCACCGCCCGAAGTCCTCCCGCGCGAAGCCGGCCGCGGTGCGCACGACGTACCCCTCCTGCCGCGCCGTGTCCAGGCGCAGCCGGCGCAGCGCCCGCTCGTCGAAGACGCCGCGCCACAGCACGCGCGGGACGGGCACACCGAGTCCGTGCAGGAAGCGCACGCTCTCGTCCCAGCCCAGGCAGCGGTCGCCGTCCCACACCGAGAACCCGTAGAACCAGCTGTCCAGGTCCTCGTACGCCAGCGAATGCCGGGCGTACAGGTTCTCGCCGCAGATGCGCCACCCCGCCGGGATGCCGGCGCCGATCCTGCTCTGCAGGCCCTTCACCCAGGCGCGGGAGGGGTGGTGGGCGGAGTCGAGGGAGCGGGCGTGCAGGCCGTCCGCGTACAGGGTGGTGTTCTCCCCGTCGAGCTTCTCGGTGACGACCACCTCCCGCCCGGCGAACCAGTCCGCCCCGGTGGCCCGCACGTCGTCCGCGGTCGCTCCCGGTGACCAGGGGAGGTGCGGCGTCCGGGGATAGTGGGTGCGCATGGAGGGCTCTCAGCTTCGGCGACGGGGGGCCCGGTCACTGTACGTATCGGTGCGCGCGGGCCTCCACTGATTAACCCGACACCCGGCGCCCGCTCCGCGCACCCACCCGGCGGCCCGCGGCCCGCGCCGACGGGCGGAACCGGAAGCGGCCGGGCACACTGCCGCCATGGCCGCAGCGAAGACTGTCGACGACTACCTGGCAGCCCTCCCGGAGGAAGTCCGCCCCGTCCTGCACGAGGTACGCCGCACCCTGCACGCAGCGGTCCCGGGCGCGGGCGAGACGATCTCCTACGGGATCCCGGCCCTCACCTCCGGAGGCCGGGCGGTGGTCTACTTCGCGGGCTGGAAGCACCACATCAGCGTGTACCCGGTGCCGGACACCGCCGGAGACGCGGCGCTGGAGGCCGAGCTGACCCCGTACCGCGCGGGCCGAGGCACCCTGAAGTTCCCCCTGAACCACCCGGTGCCCCTCCCACTCCTGGCCCGGGTCGCGGCCCGGCTGCTGGAGCAGCGAACCGACCGACCGGAAGACGCCGACTGACGCTCACGCCGGACCGGTGCCCCGCTCCCGCAGAGCCGCTTCCAGCCGGGCGATGTCCTCGGCGTCCTTCCCGCGGCGGGGCCGTCCGGGAATCCAGACCGGTGTCATGTGCTTGATCGTGATCTGCGCCCGTACCTCCACTCCGAGGTCCCGCGCGATCTCCATCGTCTCGCCGATCAGGCGGAGCTGCCGAGCACTGCGCTCTTCGTCCATGTACCAGCAGGTTGGGCGGCAACTCCGGCCGCGGCAGCAGGGTTTCCCGCTGCCGCACACCTCGCTAGCCGCAGAGGGCGACGATGGAGGGGGAGACCGTGCCCTTGGCGGCCTCGCACAGGGAGGCCATGTCGTACGGGTGGCGGGACGCCCTGCGTGCGGGAGCCTTCCGGCGCTTGGCCGGGGCCGGCGGTGCGGCGGCGCGCGGCGGTTTCCGAGCCTCGCGCGGTGCGCGGTCGGCCTCACTCCGCTGCCTGCGAGGGGCGGGGGCCGCCGCCGGGGCGGAGGAGACGGCCGGGGCCGGCGGCGACTCGGCAATCGTGCGGCCCCCGGCCGGCAGGGCGCTCAACGGCAGCGCCGCGGAGGCCTCCCGGCCGGCCGCAGGGGCGGGCGGTTCCGACGGCGCTGGTCCTTCCGGCCGTACGGTCACGCAGCCCGTGGCCAGCACCAGGGCGGCGAGGGTCAGCGGCAGGGGCAGCGCGGCCCGGCGTAACACCATGCGCCCAGCGTGCCCTATCTGCCCCGACCCGATCCATGCGCCATCACGCGTACGGGTGGTCCGGAAGCCGACCCCCCGGCGCGTCGGAGCGCGCACCCCCGCACCGCCGGCATTCAGGACACCCGCCGCCCGAACCCCGCGACCCCCGGCCGGAGCCCGGAGCCGCCCCGAACCTAGACCGCGCGCCCCTGGCTCGCCACTCTCAGGACGTGTTCCAGGGGGCCGCGGCGCAGGGGGCTGCCGGCCCATGCACGCTGCCAGCCCCAGGCCGCCGCGGTCGACACCGCGGCGAACACACCGAGCGCGGTCCAGGACGCCGCGCCGTGCGCCGGTCCGGCCAGGACCAGGGCGTGGCCGACGTACGCGCTCAGCGCCATCGCCCCGAGCGCGGCGAGCGGCGCCAGCAGCCGTACGCCCGCCCTGTGCTGCGCGGCGAGCACGAAGAGGCCGATGAGGGCGCAGCCCACACCCGCGTTGCCGAGGGTTTCCAGCGGGGTCTGGCTGTACGGGTCGGCGACGAGCAGCCAGTCCCACGAGGTGCTGGGTATGGCGCCGAACTGCCCGTCCAGCACGGCGCGTACGGGGTCGGCGGCGCCCGCGGCCTCCGGGTGGCGGGCGGCTATCACCGCGAGGAGCCGGTCGCGGCCGCCGAGCAGGTGGGCGCTGAGCCAGGCGCCGCCGTAGCCGGCGGCGGCCGCCGCGGCCCCCCATCCGGCCAGCCGCAGCGCGCTGCGGCGCTCCCTCAGGTCGCACAGCCGGCCGGCGGCGAGCCCGACCAGCACGTACGGGAAGTAGGTGGCCACCGGGTAGGCGCCGGTCAGCAGCAGCTCGCACAACGTCCGGCCCAGCCCTTCCCATGTGGTCAGCCCGGCCGGCTCGGGGACCGCGCCGCGCCCGGACCGCCCGTATCCGAAGACGGGGCCGAGGACGAACGACAGGACGGGCCCGGCGACGACCGACGCCCCCGCGACGGCGGTGAGCACCGGCGTGGACAGCCGGGTGAACGGCTCCGCGACGAGGAAGTACACGGCGAAGAAGGTCAGGATGACGAGGAACCCCGGCCACAGCGCGGCCAGGAGCAGCCCGAGGGAGGCCAGGACCGCGCAGCGGATCAGCAGCGGCCGGTGGCGCCGGAGCGGTCCGCCGGCCGGTGCGGGCGACGGCCGGCTGCCGCGCCCGGCGAGGGCCAGCGAGAACCCGGCGAGGAGCGTGAACAGGGCGGGGGCCCGCCCGTCCGCGGCGACGACCAGGTAGCCGGCGCCGTCGGGCTGCGCTCCGGGGCCGACGTGTACGGCGAACATGCCGAGTACGGCGAGTCCGCGCACGGCGTCGACCCCGGTGAGGCGGCCCGCGCCTGCGCCGCCCGCGCCCGTGCGGGGACGGGTAGCGCCTCGCATGCCTGTGCCTCTCCTTGGTCCGGCCCGCCCGGTCGGGGCCGGTTCCACGTGGTCGGACCGGCGGGTTCGATGCCGCCAGTCCGCGCGCCAGAACGTAGCAGCAGGGATGTAACCAAGTCATAAGGAGGCATCCGACGGCAGTATGGCACCGCGCGGCCGCCCGTCCCGGCCGCCGTGCGGGCCGCCGTCCCGGGTCCCACGGGCGGGCCAATCCGGCCGCCGCGGAGGGCCGTCCCGCAGCATGGGGGCATGACCGACAGCGTGATCACGTACACCGTCTACATCCGGACCGACCCCGCCGTCGTGTGGCAGGCCCTCACCGACCCCGGGTACACCCGCCGGTACTGGGGTCTGGCGTTCGAGACGGACTGGGCGGTGGGGTCGCCGATGGTGTGGGTGGAGCGCGGCGCGCGGACCGAGGACGCCGAGCAGGTCGTCCTGGAGTGCGTCCCCGACCGCCGGCTCGCCTACACCTGGCACACCTTCACACCGGAGTGGGCGGCATCGGCGGGGGTCGGCGAGGAACTGCGGGCCGAGCTGGCCGCCCAGCCGCGGACGCGTGTGGCGTACGAGATCGAGCCGGTCGGGGACGCCCTCGCGCGGCTGACGATCCGCCACGAGGGCTTCGTCCCCGACGGCCCGCTGATCGGGATGTGCGCGCAGGCGTGGCCGATGCTGGCGTCGAGCCTGAAGACGCTGCTGGAGACGGGTGCCCCGCTGCCCGAACCCGAGCAGGAGGCGGAGCCGGGCGGTCGGGCACCGGCCGCCGGCTGACCGCGGGGCCCGTCCGCGCCACGTCTCCCCACGTC
>NZ_RPSE01000363.1:0-6544 GCF_003949955.1 Streptomyces sp. WAC05292 | reverse complement strand
CGGCAGCTCGACGAGGTCCCGCACCGTGACGGGCAGGCCGAGGGCGGCGGCCCGGGCGCCGATCCGGACCGTCGACAGGGAGCTTCCGCCGATCCGGAAGAAGTCGTCGTGGACGCCGACCTCCGGAAGACCGAGGACGGCCTGCCACACCTCGGCCAGCAGCCGTTCGGTGGGGGTGCGCGGGGGAGCGTACGGGGCCTCGCGGTGCAGGCCGCCCGCCGCCGGCAGGGGCAGCGCCCGCCGGTCGACCTTGCCGCTGCCGTTGACGGGGAAGTCGTCGAGGAAGACGAACAGGGCGGGCACCATGTAACCCGGCACGGAGGCCCGCAGGCCCTGCCGCAGCGCCTCCGCGGACGGCTCCGCCCCCGGGTCCGGCACCACGTACGCGACGAGCGCCGGCTCGCCCGGCAGGTCGCCGCGCAGCAGCACCGCCGCCTGCCGCACCCCGGGCAGGGCGCGCAGCGCGTGCTCCACCTCGCCCAGCTCGATGCGGAAGCCGCGCAGTTTGACCTGGCTGTCGCGGCGGCCGAACAGCTCGACGGAGCCGTCGGGCCGCAGCATGCCGATGTCGCCGGTGCGGCACAGCCGCTCTCCCGGCGCCCCGTACGGGTCCGGGACGAACGCCGCTGCGGTCGCGGCGGGCCGGCCCGGGTAGCCGCGGCCCACGGGCAGGCCGCCGATGCAGATCTCGCCCGGCACGCCCACCGGCACCGGCCGCAGGTGCTCGTCGAGGACGTGGACCCGGGAGTTGCGGACGGGACGGCCGACCGGGGGCCGCCGCTCGTCCGGCGCGAGCCGGGCGTGCAGGTTCCACACGGAGGTCTCGGTGAGCCCGTACACGTTGAGGAAGCGGCGGCCGCGCGCCCAGGTGCGGGCCAGCCCGGCCGGGCACGGCTCGCCCGCCACCTGCAGGACCCGCAGGTCCGGGTAGCGGTCCTCGCCGAGCACGGCGAGCGCGGACGGCGGCAGGACCGTGCCCGTGACGCCGTGGTCGAGGAGGGCCGCCGACAGGTCCGGGCCGGGCCGCAGCGCCTCCTTGGGCGGGGTGCACAGGCGGGCCCCGTTCGCCAGCGCCCACGCCAGCTCGTACACGCAGGCGTCGAAGCCGATGGACGCGAACTGCAGGACGCGGTCGGAGGGCTGCGGGGCGAAGACGTCCCGCTGGGCCTCCACCATGTTGGCGAGGTTGCGGTGCGTGAGGGCGACGCCCTTGGGGGTGCCCGTCGAGCCGGAGGTGTAGATGACGTACGCGGTGCCGTCGGGGGCGTCCAGGAGGAGGCGCGGCCCGTCGAAGGGGACCGCGTCCGCCGTCGCGGACTGCGCGAGCAGCACCCGCATCCCGCTGTCCCGGGCGATGAACCCCAGCCGCTCGGCCGGGTGCTGCGGGTCCAGCGGGAGGAACGCCCCGCCCGCCTTCAGCACGCCCAGCACGGCCCGCACCAGGTCCGGCCCGCGCTCCGTGCAGATCCCGACGACGGTCTCCGGGCCGACGCCGAGGCCGCGCAGCCGGTGCGCCAGCGCCGTCGCCGACGCGTCCAGGGCCCCGTACGCCAGCTCCCCGCCGGCATGGGCGACGGCGACCGCGTCCGGGGTGCGCGCCGCGTGCCCGGCGACCAGCTCGTGGAATGCGAGCGCCGTGTTCGCCGCGACCGGGCCGTGCGCCCACTCCCCGAGGACGCGCTCCCGGGCGGCCCCGGTGAGGGCCGGCGGCGCCACCGCCGCCTCCGGGTCGGCGACCATCGCCTCCAGCACCCCGCACAGCAGGTCGGCGAGCTGCTCCGCCGTCTCCGGCGCCACGTACGCGGAGTCGGCGTCGAGGGCGAAGGCCTCCACGCTCGCGTTGACCACCAGCGGGAACATCGTCCGGGAGATCTCCGACGAGCCGTCCCAGGTGTCGCCGGAAAGCCGGTGGAAGTTGACGTAGTTGAACACGGCCTCCACCAGGCCCGGCTCGCCGGGCCGCAGCTGCTGGAGCCGGTACAGCGGGACCCGCCGGTGCGGCATCATCTCCCGCTCGGCTGCGAACACCGCACGCACGTACTCCAGCCAGCTTCCCGCCGGCCGCGCCACACCGAACGGCACGGTGTTCAGGAACAGCCCGCGCATCCGGTCCGCGCCCGGCAGCTCCGGCCGGCCGTTCACCACGAGGCCGACCGAGTGCCCGGCCGCGGCGGCGTCGCGCTCCGCGAACAGGCCCATCGCATGGTGGAAGGCCGTCAGCAGGACGGTGCGCCGAGGCACCCCCGCCCGCCTGGCGAGCCGCCCGAGCGGCCCGGCGAGCCGGCTCAGGGAGCGGACCGCCTCGTGCACGGCGACCGCAGGCGCCGCCGGATCGGGCTCCTGCCGCCGGAACCGGACCGGCCGCAGGCCGGCGAGCGCCTCCCGCCAGTGGGCGAGGGCCGCCGCGTCCTCGGAGGCGGCCCGCTCCAGGGCCACGTACTCGGCGAACCGCGGCGCGGGCGGCAGGGACGGGGCGCGGCCCTCGGCGACGGCCTGCCGGTGCAGGTCGAGGAGGTCGGCCACCAGCGAGGTCAGGCTCCAGCCGTCCAGCACCACGTGGCAGTCGGTCAGGGTCAGCATCAGCTCGGTGTCGCCGGTGCGGTGCAGGTGGATGCGGATCAGCGGCGGGGCGGCCAGGTCGAAGCGGCGCGCGAACTCCGCCTCCGCGAACGCGTCGAGCGCTGCCCGCTGCCCCTCCGGGGGGAGGCCGCGCAGGTCGGTGAGGCCCACGGGCACGCGGGCGGTGCGGTGCACCAGCTGGAGCGGCTCCCCGAAGGAGACCAGGTCGACGGAGGACCGCAGGATGCCGTGGGCCCGGACGACCGCGTCGGCCGCCGCCTGGAAGGCCTCCGGGTCGAAGCCCTCCGGAACGGTGATCTTCAGGGTGGTGACGTTGTGGTAAGCGCCGCGCTCCGGGTCGGCCAGCATCTCGTGCAGCATCCCCGCCTGGAGCAGGGTCAGCGGGTACGCGTCCTCCAGCCCCCGCGGCAGCCGCGCCGCGTCGGCCGGGTCCAGCAGCGAGAACGGCGCCGTCTCGGCCGGCCCCGCCCCGCGCACCGGGACCGCGAGGCGGGCCAGGTCTGCGAGGGTCCGGGCCCGGAACAGGTCCGCCACGCTCAGCGCGAAGCCCGCCGTACGGGCCCGCCCGACCACCCGCAGGGCCAGTATGGAGTCCCCGCCGAGGTCGAAGAAGTTCGCGGTGCGGCCGACCCGCTCGGTGCCGAGCACCTCCGCCCACACCCCGGCCAGCGCCTCCTCCGCCGGCCCGGCGGGCGGCTCGAAGCCGTCCGCGGGCGCCGCGCCGTCCGCGGGCGCGGCGGTGAGCGCCGCCCGGTCGACCTTGCCGTTCCCGGTGACCGGCAGCGCCTCGTGCCGCACGAACAGGGCGGGCACCATGTACGACGGCAGCGTCAGCCCGAGCCGGGCCCGCAGGTCCGGGGCGTCCAGCGGCCTGCCCTCGGCCAGGACGACGTGGGCGGCGAGCCGGGCCCCGCCGTGCCCGTCGGGCCGGGCCACGACCGCGGCGTCCCGCACGCCCGGCAGGGCGCGCAGGGCCGTCTCGATCTCGCCGGGCTCGATGCGGAAGCCGCGGATCTTCACCTGGTGGTCGGCGCGGCCCACGTACGCCAACTGCCCGTCGGGCAGGACCCGTACGAGGTCGCCGGTGCGGTACATGCGGCTCCCGGCGGGCCCGAACGGGTCGGGCGGGAAGCGTTCGGCGGACAGCGCGGGCCGGCCCAGGTAGCCGCGGGCCACGCCGCCGCCCGCGACGTACAGCTCGCCGACGGTCCCGCGCGGGACCAGCCGGCCGGAGCGGTCGAGGACGTAGCCGTGCTGTCCGGCGAGGGGGCGGCCGATCGGCGAGTACACCGGCGAGACCGTGTCCGCCTCGGTGATCGTCCGGTGCGTGACGTGCACGGTGGTCTCGGTGATGCCGTACATGTTGACCAGCGCGGGCCGCTCGCCCTCGGGGACGGCGAACCAGTCGCGGTAGTCGCGGGCGTCGAAGGCGTCGCCGCCGAAGACGACGGTGCGCAGGGCGAGTTCGGCGAAGGTGCGGCCCGCGTCGACCATGTGGGAGCGCAGGCCCTTGAACGCGGCGGGCGTCTGGCTGAGGACGGTGACCCGGTGGTCGCGGAGGGCCGCGTGCACGGCGGCGGGGTCGCGGACCTCCTCCTCGGTCAGGACCACCACGCTGCCGCCGGAGGACAGCGGGCCCCACAGCTCCCACACGGAGAAGTCGAAGGCGGGGGAGTGGGCGAGGGTCCACACGTCGCCGGGGCCGAAGGAGAAGTGCCGGTCCGCCGCGTCGAAGAGCCAGGCTGTGTTCGCGTGGGTGACCTCGACGCCCTTGGGGCGGCCGGTGGAGCCGGAGGTGTAGATGACGTAGGCGAGGCCGTCGGGGCCGGGGGCGAAGGCCGGCGGCTCCCCTGCGGCGGCGTCCGCGGCCGCCGGGTCGGCGGGATCGGCCGGGGCGGCGGGGTCTGCGGGGTTGTCGGCGCCGGGCACCGGGACCACGCGGACGCCCAGCCCTTCGACCGCCGCCCGGCCCGTCCCGTCGGCGACGACCCACTGCACGCCCGCGTCCGCGACCGTGAAGGCCCGCCGTGCCCGCGGGTGCGCCGGGTCCAGCGGCAGGTAGGCGGCCCCGGCCCGCCACACCCCGAGCAGCGCGACGGGCAGGTCCACGGAGCGGGCCACGCACACGCCGACCAGCGACTCCGGGCCGACGCCCGCGGCCCGCAGCCGCCGTGCCAGCGCGGTCGCCGCCGCGTCCAGCTCCCCGTAGGTCAGGGTGCGGCCCCCGCCCCGCACGGCGACCGCGCCCGGTGCGCGCCGCGCGTGCTCGGCGACCCGTTCCAGGACCGGGCGCGGTGCCGGCCGGGCGGGCGCGGGCTGCGGGGCCCGGTTGGCGGGCCCGTCCGGGCCGAGGAGTTCGGCCCTCTCCTCCCGGGTGAGGAGCCCGACCGCGGCGAGCGGGGTCGCGGGGCCGCGGGCGAAGGCCCGCAGGACCGCCTCGGTGTGCGCGGCGAGCCGGGCCACGGACTCCTCGTCGTACAGGTCCGGCCGGTAGACGTACCGCAGCGCGGTGCGGCCGGCGCCCGCGTCCTCGTACAGGTCGAGCGTCAGGTCGAACTTGGCGGTCGCCAGGTCCACGGGGACCGGGGTGCCGACCGCCGCGCCGAGGGCGTACGGGCCCTCCTGCCCGCCCGGGGTGTGCGTGAACAGCACCTGGACGAGCGGGTTGCGGGACAGGTCCCGGTCGGGGCGCAGCTCCTCGACGACCCGCTCGAAGGGCAGTCCCTGGTGCGAGAGGGCGCCGAGGACGCTCTCCCTGGTGCGGGCCAGCAGGTCGCCGGTCGTGGGGTCGCCGCCGAGGGAGGTGCGGACGACGAGGGTGTTCACGAAGAACCCGACGAGCCCCTCGGTCTCCGGGCGCTCGCGGTTCGCGGTGACGGTGCCGACGGCGATGTCGTCCTGCCCGCTGTGGAAGGCGAGCGCGGCCTGGAAGGCGGCCAGCACCGTCATGTAGGGGGTGGTGTCGGCGCGGCTGCCCACCTCGTCGAGCGCGGCGGCCAGTTCACGGGGCAGCTCCCGCGTGTGCACGGCCGCCGCGTGGGAGCGGGTCGCGGGTCGCGGCCGGTCGGCGGGCAGTTCGAGCGGGGCCAGCCCGGCGAGGGTGTCGCGCCAGTAGGCGAGGTCGGCGCTCTCGTCGCGGCCGCGCTGCCAGACCGCGTAGTCGAGGTAGCCGATGGCGTCCGGCGCGGCGGCGGGCGCCGGCGCGCCGCCGGTGCGGGCCCGGTAGAAGGCCCGGAGGTCGCGCAGGAGGAGGTCGAGGGACCAGCCGTCGCAGACGATGTGGTGCAGGGAGAGGACGAGGACGTGGTCCTCGGCGGCGACCCGCAGGAGGGTCGCCCGGAAGGCGGGCCCGGCGGCCAGGTCGAACGGCCGCACGGCCGCCTCGTGCACGGCCGCCGCGACCGCGGACTCCCGGTCGGCGCCGTCGGAGGGGGCGGGGAGCCCGACGGTGTGGAGGCGGACGCTGCCCGGGGGCAGCACCTGCTGCCGGGGGATCCCCTCGGTCTCCGCGAACACCGTCCGGAGCTGTTCGTGCCGCTCGACGAGGTCCCCGACGGCGGCCGCGAGCGCGTCCGCGTCCAGCGGGCCGGCGAACCGCCAGGCCGCCGGCACCAGGTACTCGGTGCTGCCCGGGTCGAGCCGGTCGAGGAAGTACAGGCGCTGCTGGGCTGCGGACAGCGGCGCGCTGTCGGGACGCGGCTCCAGCCGGGGGATCCCGGCCGGGGCGGCGGTCCCGGCCCTGCCGCGCAGCCGGCGTTCGAGGAGCGCCCGGGCCGCGTCGGAGAGCCCGCCGGGCGCGGCGGGGGAGGACTCGACCTGCGAAGTCGTCATGGGAGATGCCGTCCAATCTCGTGCGGTACGGAGGGGCCGCGCCGCCGCCGGATGCCGGTCGGCGGCGGCGCCGCTCGTGGTGGGTGGTGCCGGGCCCCTGGCCGGGGGCGGGAGAGCCGGAGCGGGCCGAGGA
>NZ_RPSE01000362.1:0-6579 GCF_003949955.1 Streptomyces sp. WAC05292 | reverse complement strand
CCCCACAGGCGGGGCGCGACCGGCCCGAACAGGACGACGGAGGGGGTGCGCAGCGCCGAGGCGAGGTGGGCCACGCCGCTGTCCCCCGCGACCACGCAGCGGGCGTGGGCGACGAGCGCGGCGAGCCGGCCGAAGGGCAGGTCCCGTTCGCCGCCGGCCACGGCATCGGGCGCGAGGCCCGCGTACGCGGCGACGCGGCGGGCGAGCGGGCCCTCGCCGCGGCCCGCGACGACCACGACGCGGTGCCCGTCCCGGGCCAGGGCGCGGCCGACGGCGGCGAACCGCTCGGCCGGCCAGCGGCGGGCCGGAGCGTCCGCGCCGGGGTGCAGGACCACCGCGCCGGGCGCCGGCGAGGGCTCGTCGGGGAGCGGGAGGGCGAGGTCGTCGGGATCGGCGTGGAGGCCGTACCAGCGGAGCATCCGGCACCACCGGTCGCGTTCGTGTTCGTCGGGGCGCCAGCGCGGCCCGGGCGCCTGCGGGCGGCCGGGGGGTGCGAAGACGAGGAGGCGGCGGGGCCGCAGGTCGGCGAGCAGCATCCGGGAGGGCGGGCCGCATCCGTGCAGGTCGACGGCGATGTCGGGCGGTGGCCCGGACCAGGGCAGGGCGGCCGGCACGGCGCGCCCGGGGGCGTGCGCGGGCAGCAGCCGGTCCACGGTGCCGAGGGCCCGGACGGCGTCGGCGAGGCGCTCCGGAGCCGCCAGGACCAGTTCGTGCCCGGGCAGGGCGCTGCGCAGGGCGCGCAGGGCCGGGACGGCGGTCAGCAGGTCGCCGAGGCCCAGGGCCCGCAGCACGGCGGCCGTGGGCGGCGCGGCGCGGCGCCGGCGGCGGCGCGGCGGGGACGGGCGGGCGGCCGGGCCGGTCGCGGCGGGAGCCGCGGCGTCCGGCCCGGCGGGCGGCGGGCCGGCCGTCACGGGACGCCGGCCCCGGCCTGCCCGGCGGCCCCGGCGGCCGAGGCGCGCGCCGCCCGCCTGGCCAGGCCGGTGGTGGAGCGCCCGTCGAGGTAGGGCAGGACGACGGCCTGCCCGCCCCACGCCCGTACCCGGGCCGCCTCCGGCAGGTCGTCGACCGCGTAGTCACCGCCCTTGACCCAGATGTCGGGCCGCAGCAGGGACAGCACCTCGGCGGGGGTGTCCTCCTCGAAGGGCAGGACGGCGTCGACGCTGCCGAGCGCCTGCAGCACGCGCGTGCGGTCGGCGAGCGGGGTCAACGGGCGGCCCGGGCCCTTCAGCCGGGTCACGGACGCGTCGGAGTTCAGGCAGACGACCAGGCAGTCGCCGATCCGGCGGGCGCTGTCCAGCAGGCCGACGTGGCCGGCGTGCAGCAGGTCGAAGCAGCCTCCGGTCGCCACGACCGTGCCGCCGCGCGAGCGGACCTCCCGTACGAGGGCCAGGGCGTCGGAGCCGTCGGGCAGGGCGGGGGCCGGGTCGGGCCGCCGCCACAGGGCCGCTTTGGAGGCGCCTCCGGCTGCCACGAACGCCGCCGCCTCGGTGACGGCGTGCCATACGGCTTCCTCGGGGAGGGCTCCGTCGGCGAGGGCGGCGGCGGTGTGCGCGGCGAAGCAGTCGCCGGCGCCGCAGGTGTCGCCGTACGCCCGGAACGGCGCGGGCACGAGGAGCGGCGCGTCGGCGTGCGGGCGGGTCAGCAGGGCGCCGCGCTCGCCGAGGGTGACGGCCACCGAGGCGGCCTGCCAGCGGGCGGCGAGCAGCGCGCCGCGGCGTGCGTAGGCGCCGAGGGATCCGCCGCTGCCCTCTTCGGGGCACAGGGCGCGGGCCTCTGCGGCGTTGGGGGTGACCAGGCGGGCGCCGGGGACGGGCGGCCCGCCCCGCGGGTGGGGGTCCCACACGAGCGGCACCCGGCGTGCGGCCCGGGCCAGCAGGGGGCGCAGGGCCTCGGCGGTGCCGCGGCCGTAGTCGGCGACGAGGACGGTGTGCGCCGTGGCGAGCAGTTCGCCGCACTCCTCGGTGGCGGGCCCGGCGCGGCCGCCACCGCGGTCGAGGCGGACCACGGGGCGCCCGGAGGCCAGGACGCGCGTCTTGACCGGGAGCGTGCCCGCCAGGGGCAGTTCCACGAGCCGGATGCGGCCGCGCAGGGCCTCGCGGACGCGGCGGCTCGCACTGTCCCGGCCGAGCGCGGTGACCAGGACGACCTCGCGCCCGGAGCGGGCGGCGGCGAGGGCGGCGGCGAGTCCGGCGCCGCCGGGCCGGGAGCGGTCGGAGGCGACGTCGACGACGGGGACGGGCGCGTCGGGCGCGAGGCGGTCGGCGGCCCCGTCGATGTCCCGGTCGAGGAGGACGTCGCCGACGACGACGAGGGGGGCCGATGCGGAGGATGCGGTCACGGCGTCCTCCCGGTCACGGGCACGGCGGGAACGGGGCGGCCGTCCGGTGCGCCCGCGGCAGGGCGCGCCGTGGTGGTCGTGCCGACGCGGGTGGCGGCCCGGCCCGTCCCGGGGGGCCGCGGGGCCGCGGCGGTGTCCCGGTCGAGGGCCTCGTCGAGGGCCTCGCACAGCAGGTGGACGGCGACCAGGTGGACTTCCTGCACGGTGGCGGTGGTGTCGGCGTCGATGCACAGCGCCTCGTCGCAGGCATCGGCGAGCGGGTTGGGTGCGGGGCCGGTCAGGGCCCACGCCCGCAGGCCGTGCTCGCGGGCCGCGGCGGCGGCGGACAGCAGGTTGCCGCTGCGGCCGGACGTCGACAGGAACAGGGCGACGTCGCCCGGCCGGCCGTGGGCGGCGACCTGCCGGGCGAAGACGTGGTCGTAGCCGTAGTCGTTGCCGATGGCCGTCACGCTGGAGCTTTCGGCGTGCAGGGCGATCGCGGAGAAGGGGGGCCGCTCGCGGCGGTAGCGGCCGACCAGTTCGGCGGTCAGGTGCTGGGCCTGCGCGGCGCTGCCGCCGTTGCCGGCGGCGAGCAGCCGGGCGCCGGCGGGCAGGGCGCGGGCGAGTTCGCCGGCCCACCGTTCGAGGAGGCCGGTGCTGTCGCGGCACATCCGCTCCAGGGCGGACTGCAGGGAGGTGCAGTGGGCTCGGACGGCCGCCGGGGGCGGCGATCCGTGGCGCGCGGGGCCCTCGGGCTCGCGCTGCGTGCGGGGTTGCGGGTTCATGGTGGGGGCCGGCCCGCGGGACGCGGTCGGCCTCACCTCCTTCCGGACGCGCGGGACGGTTCAGGCGGGCGCGGGGCGGCGTACGCCGGGCGCGGCCGCTGCGGGCCGGGAGCGGCGTTCCAGGACGGACCGGTACGAGGCCTCGGTGGCGGCGGCGACGCGGTCCCAGCCGTAGCGGGCGACGGCGCGGCGGCGGGCGGCCGTCCCGTACGCGGCCCGGAGCAGCGGGGCGGCCAGCAGCCGGGACACGGCGCGGGCCAGGGCGGCGGGGTCGCCGGGCGGCACCAGCAGGCCGGTCTCCCCGTGGACGACCGTGTCGAGCTGGCCGCCGACGGCGCTGGCGACGACCGGCCGGCCGCAGGCCATCGCCTCCAGCGGGACGATGCCGAAGGGTTCGTAGTCGGCGGGGCAGAGCACCGCGTCGGCGCTGCGCAGCACGGCGGGGACGTCGGCGCCGCCGAGGCCGCCGGCGAAGCGGACCCGGTCGGCGACCCGGGCCTGGCGGGCGGCGGCGCGCAGCCGGACGACCTCGGGGTCGCGGTCCAGGTGCTCGGCGGGCGGTCCGCCGACGATGACCAGTTCGGCGCCGGGGAGCCGGGCCAGGGCGGCGATGGAGACGGCTGCGCCCTTGCGGGGCACCAGCCGGCCCAGCTGGAGCAGCCGGTACGGGTGCGCGGGGTCCCGGGGGGCGGCCGGGCCGTCGGGGTGGAAGCGTGCGGGGTCGACGCCGCAGGGCACGACGTCGGCGCGGTCATGCGGGACACCCATCCGGATCAGCTCGTCCACCTCGTCGCGGCAGGTGGCGAGGACCCGGTCGCAGCGCAGCCCGATGTCGCGCTCCCAGGGGATCCGCTGGGCGGGGCTGGGGTCGGCGGCGCCCTGGTGGCGCCGCTTGACTGTGCCGAGGGCGTGGTAGGTGTGCAGCAGGGGGACGCCGAGCACGCCGGCCGCGGTCAGGGAGGCCACCCCGGACATCCAGTAGTGGGAGTGTGCCAGGTCCGGCGGGTCGGCCCTCCATTCGGCCAGCAGCCGGCTGCCGAAGGCGCCCATGTGCGGCAGCAGTTCGTCCTTGGGCACGGGCCGCGGCGGTCCGGCGTCGACGTGGTGCACCCGCACTCCGGGGCGGAGCTCCGCGACGTCGGGCAGGTCGGGGGAGTCGCGCCTCGTGTGGACCGTGACGCGGTGGCCGCGGTCGGCGAGGGCGCCGGCCAGGCAGGCGACGTGGACGTTCTGCCCGCCCGCGTCGGCGGTGCCGAGCGCGGCCAGCGGGCTGGCGTGCTCGGAGACCAGGGCGATCGCCAGCGGGCGGCCGCCGTGGCCGGGTCGGGCGGGGGGCGTCATGACCGTACCTCCGTGAGCAGGTGCTCCCATTCGGACAGGAAGCGTTTGAGGCCGTACCGGTCGAGTGCGGCCCGGCGGGCGCGGGCGCCGTCCTCCGCGGCGGCTTCCGGTTCGTTGAGGTAGTGGCGGGCCGCGCGGGCCAGTTCGCCGGGGCGCGTCGACAGGGTGCCCGTGCCGGGCGGGACGGCGGCCACGGCCTCGGTGGTGGCGAGCGCCACCACGGGCATGCCGAGGTGCATGGCCTCCAGGAGGGACAGCCCGAGGGAGGTCCAGCGGACGGGGTGCAGGTACAGGCGGCGCTCGGCCATGGCGGTGTGCAGCCGTGCCTGGGGCAGGTCGCGGCCGCGGCAGCGGTCCGGGTCCAGCCCGAGGTGTTCGGCGAGGCCTTCGGTGCGCATGCCGAACACGTCGAGCGGGGCGGCCTCGCTGAGGGCGGGCAGCAGGTCGGTGCCGGTGTACCGGCCGCGCCGGACGGGGTCGTTGACGACGACGGCGGCGCGGGCCAGCCGGCCGGTGTAGCGGTGGCCGGGATCGACGATGCCGTGCTCGATGACCCGGGTGCGGGTGCTGCCGGAGTCCCAGAACAGCCGGTTGAAGTGGGTGACGTGGACGAGGACGGTGTCGTCGCGGTCGGCCGCGGGGTGCCTGGTGCACGGCACCCGGCCGTCGGGGGCGTTGTGCTCCAGGTAGACGGCCGGCACGTCCCGGCCGGGGCGGCGGCCGCCGAGCCACTGCTCGGCGAGCCGCCACTCGTGCGGGCGCTGGAGGACGACGGCGTCGACGGGAATGTCGGCGAGCTGCCCGGGGGTCACCTCGCGGACGGAGTCGGGCCAGTCGAAGGTGCGGGCCCGGCCGAGGCCGTCCGGGCCGCGGTCGGGGGTGACGGGCACCAGGTAGGTGTGCGGGCCCTGGACGAAGGCGGTGGTCCAGGAGCCGTGGACGTGCCACAGGAGGATGTTCACCGTGCTGCTCCTACGTCGGGGGCGGCTGCGCGGCGGCCGCCGGCGGTCGCGCGGCCGGGGTCGGCGCCGAGGAGCGCGGCGACGGCCGCGAGGACCTCCTCGTCGCGTACGGAGTCCAGGCAGGGGTGGCCGGGCACCGGGCAGGTGCGGGCGCGGGTGGCGGCGCAGGCCGCCTGCTGGTCGCCGAGCAGGACGTGCGGGACGCCGTACGGGCGCCAGCGCTCGGCCGGTACGACGGGGGCGAACAGGCAGGCCACGGGGGTGCCGACGGCGCCGGCCAGGTGGGCGGGCCCGGTGTTGCCGGTGACGACCGCCCGGGCCCCGGCCAGCACTCCGGCGAGTTCGTGCAGGTCGCGGGTTCCGCCGCCCAGGTCGAGGGCGTGCCGGCCGGCGACGCGGGCGGTCAGCTCCCGTTCGGCGGGTCCGCCGGTGACCACCACGCGGTGCCCGGCGCCGTGCAGCGCCGCGACCGCGCGGGCGGCCCGTTCGGGGCTCCACGCCCGGGCGGGGACGGCCGCGCCGGGATGGACGACGAGGTAGGGGTCGGGGCCGGTGAGGCCGACGGTCTCGGGCGGCTCCAGGATCCGCAGTGCCCCGTCGTCGCCGGCGGGCAGCGGGTAGCCGAAGTCCCGGGCCAGGTCGAGGGCGGCTTCCGCCTCGTGCCGGCCGGGCCTGCGGCGGTGCCGCAGGGTGAGCAGGGAGCCCGGGTAGTCGGTGCAGTCGGCGGCGGTGTCCCGAATGCCGGCGAGCGCGAGGAGCAGGGCCGCGGGCAGTGGGCTCTGGTGGTGGGAGACGAGGATCAGCGCCCGGTCGAAGCGGTCGGCGGTGAGCGCGTCCAGCAGCAGGTCGCACTCCTCGCGGGAGGTCCGCGGCGGTGCGAAGCCCACCCACGGCGCGTGGTGGACGAGGATCCGCTCGACGCCCGGGAGCAGCGCGGCGGCGGGTGCACCCTGGGGGCCGCACAGCATGGCCGTGTAGGAGGAGCCGGCCGCGACGGCGCGGACGGCGGGGCCGGACAGGAGGACGTCTCCGGCGCTGTCGAGGCGCACGACGAGGGTGCGCGGGTCCCTCAGCACGGGCTGCCTCCGGGGTGGGCGGCACTCCGGCGGCGGCCGGCCCCCCCCGGAGGCAGCCCGTGCTGAGGGACCCGCGCACCCTCGTCGTGCGCCTCGAC
>NZ_RPSE01000361.1:0-6588 GCF_003949955.1 Streptomyces sp. WAC05292 | reverse complement strand
GATTGGGCTGCATCGGGGGGCCGTTCGGGGGCAGGAGCGTGGTTGTGAAGTCCGTTCGGCACATCGTTTCGTTCCCGCGGGGCACCGCGCGGCCGGTGTGCCGGGCCCCGGAAGTGGAGGAGCACCCCATGCGCGGCATAGGCGGCTGCATCGCACTGATCCTGGTGGGGGCGATCCTCACCTTCGCGAGTGACTGGAAGATGGAGGGCGTCAACCTGGACGTCGTCGGACTGCTGATGATGGGCGTCGGCATTCTGGGGCTGGCGGTGTACGCGAGCGTCCTGCGGCGGCGGCGCGTCTCGGCGGTCGTGCCGGTCGTCGAGGAGACCCGGGAGCGGCCCTGACCGCCTCCGGCCGTCACCGGCCGGAGGCCGGGACCGGAGTGAGGCGGTAACCCTCCCCGTGGCGGACGACTCGCCCTGCGGTGGGCGGCGCGAAGTGCGTTCCCAGGAGCAGGGTGTCGGTGTCGGCGAGTGAGGCCAGGAGGGCGCGCCGGGTGGCTTCGGCGCGCTCGGGGTCGATGTCGGCGCACGTCCCGATGCCGGGGCGGGCCAACTGGACGGGGTGGTGGATGCAGTCGCCGGTGATCACCGCCGTGCCGCCGCGGCCGGCCACTTCGACGGCCGTGTGACCGGGGGTGTGGCCCGGCGTGGGCAGCAGTCTCACATGCGGCGCGATGTCCGCGCCCGCCGCGGGGACGTCGACGAGGTCGAGCAGGCCCGCCTCCTCCACCGGGACCACCGAGTCGAGGAACATCTGGCGGCGGGCGTCCTCCATGGCGTGTCCGGCCCAGAACTCGCGTTCCGTGCGGGAGGCGACGTAGCGGGCGTTCGGGAAGGTCGGGATCCATCTTCCGTCCCGGCTGCGGGTGTTCCAGCCGACGTGGTCGGCGTGGAGGTGGGTGAGGAGGACCAGGTCGACGGCTTCCGGCGGGTAGCCGGCCGCGGTGAGGCGCTCCAGGTAGCCGGTGTCCAGGTCGTGCCAGGCGGGGTTGGCCCGCTGCTTGCCGTTGCCGATGCCGGTGTCCACCAGGATGCGCAGCCCGCCCGCGGTGAACGCGAAGCTGTGGCTGTGGAGGTGCAGGACGCCCGCGTCGTCCGCGAAGTGGGGGCGCAGCCAGCCCTCGCCTGCGACGACTTCGGGCGTGGCGGCGGGCAGGAGCCATGGTCCGGTGGCCGGCGGCAGGAGCGTTTCGTCGATGCGGTGGACGGTGATGTCGTCGCCGACGGTCCAGGCCGGTGCGGTGGTGGTGCTCACGGTTGGTCGTCTCCTCGCTCGGGGCGGTATCGGCGGCTGGTTGCGGTGAGGGCGGCAAGGGGCGCGGCGGCGAGCACGGCGGTGCCGGGCGCGTAGGCCCGGGTGACGGCCGCGGGCCCGTGCTGCCGGGCGGCGGCGCCCGCGGCGATGACGGGCAGTCTCGTGGAGAGTCGGCCCAGGACGTGGTAGGCGGTCGATGTCCGCCCGCGCCCGCGGTCGGCCGGTGCCGCGAGGGCCGTATATCCCCGCCGTCGGGGCGGGTGCGTGGCCGCCGAGCAGCGTGCAAGCCGGGATTCGCGCGGCCGTGCCGGCCACCGGGGCAAGGCTGCCCGTCGGCAGGGCGCGTCCCGAACGCAGCGGGTGCTCCAGGTCCGATAGGGACGCACTCGCGGGCGCTGGTGGCGCCGTCGGCGGCCGCCGGCCCGGAGGGCGGTGGTGCGGGGGCGCGCCGTTCAACGGCAGTCATGGGAAGGCTCCTTGGAGCTTAAAGCAATCTGTTTGCGTTTAGCCACTGTACGGCCCTACAGTCTCCAAACGCAAACCGTTGGCTTTTATGCCGAGAGGGATCCATGCCGGACACCGACCCCGAACCCACCCCGGCGGAAACGGCCTTGCGGGCCGCCCGCGCCGGACTCCCCCTGCCCGCCGACCGCCGGGCCGCCGTCGCCGCGGCCGCCCGCCGCATCCGCTCCGTCGTCGCCGTCCTGCGGGAGCTCGACTTCGCGGACACCCCGCCCGCCTTCGCCTACCGCGCACACCAGGAGCCCTCCGATGCAGCCCTGTGAACTGAGCCTCGCGGACGCCTCGGAGGCCATCCGCACCCGCCGCCTCTCCCCCGTCGATCTGGTGGAATCCGTCCTCCGGCGCCTCGAACTCACGCAGCCGCGCCTGAACGCGTACGCGGCGGTCACCGCCGAGCGCGCCCGCGCCGACGCCCGCACCGCCGCACGCGAGATCGCGGCCGGACGCCGCCGCGGCCCGCTGCACGGCATCCCGATGGGGCTGAAGGACCTGATCGACGTCGCCGGCGTGCCGACTTCGGCCGGCTCCCGGGTTCGCTCCGGACGCCCCGCCCGGGCCGACAGCACGGTCGCCGCACGCCTGTCGGCGGCCGGCGCCGTCCTGCTCGGCAAGACGCACACCCACGCGTTCGCGTACGGCCTGACGACGCCGCAGACCCGGAACGCCGTGGACCCCGGCCGGATCGCCGGCGGTTCCAGCGGCGGGTCCGCGGTCGCCGTGGCGTCCGGCTCCGCGACCTTCGCCCTCGGAACCGACACGGGCGGCTCGATCCGGGTGCCCGCCGCCCTGAACGGCGTCGTCGGCCTCAAACCGACGCACGGCCTCGTCCCCCGACACGGCGTGACGCCGCTGTCCTGGTCCCTCGACCACGTCGGGCCGATCACCCGCACCGTCCGGGACGCCGGCCTCGTCCTCGACGCACTGGTCGGCCGCGGGCCGCGCGACCCCGCCCCGACAGCCGCACCGCCCGCCACGGGCGGGCGGCCGCCCGCCGGCAGCGGGCTCGCGGGGCTGCGGATCGGCGTGCCCCGCGCCTACTACTTCGACCGCGTCGACGCGGATGTCGAGGCGGCCGTCCGGCAAGCCCTCGACGGCCTCCGCGAGCTCGGCGCACGCCTCGTCGATGTCGACATCCCCATGGCCCGCCACGTCCAGGCCGTCCAGTGGGGGCTGATGGCGCCCGAGGCGGCCGCCTGCCACGAGCGCACCCTGCGCACCGCGCCCGAGCTGTACCAGGACGACGTCCGCGTCCTCCTGGAGGCCGGTGCGCTGGTGCCGGCCGTGGACTACCTGCGCGCGCAGCGCGCCCGCACCCTCATGCGGCGGGAGTGGTCCCGCCTGTTCCAAGAGGTCGACCTCGTCGCCGCGCCCACCGTCCCGACGACGGCGGTGCGGGCCGGGCAGGAGTCCGTCGCCTGGGCGGACGGCACCACGGAGGCCGTCGCAGACGCGTACGTGCGCCTCTCCGCCCCCGCCAACATCACCGGCTTCCCCGCCCTCACCGTGCCCGTCGGGCGGGACCCCTCCGGCCTGCCCGTCGGCATGCAGCTCCTGGGACGGCCGCTGGGCGAGGACGTGCTCCTGCGCGTGGGCCGCGCGTACGAGCAGACCCGCGGGGCCGACCGCCCGACACGCGCGGCGCAGCGGCCGGCGCCCGGCCGGGCGGCCCGGCCAGAAGCCACGCCTGTGCCTTAAGGTGGTGCGGGTGAGCAGGCAGATGGTGCGTCCGGGCGGGCGCAGCGCGCGGGTCCAGGCGTCCGTGCACGCCGCGGTGCGCGAACTCACCGCCGAAGTGGGCCGGGACGCCCTCACGGTCCCGCTGATCGCCCAGCGCGCCGGTGTCACCCCGTCGACGGTGTACCGCCGCTGGGGCGACCTGCAGGAGCTGCTGTCGGACGTGGCGGTGGAGCGCCTGAGGCCCGACGCCGCACCCGCCGACCGCGGCACGCTGGCCGCCGACCTGACGGCATGGGCCGAGCAGTTCCTCGACGAGATGTCCTCCCCCGCCGGCCGCGCCTACGTCCGCGACGCGCTGCTCGGCGACCCGGACGGCGGCAACGCCGGCCAGTGCTCGGCCTACGCCGCCGAGCACATCGGCGTCATCCTCGGACGGGCGGCCGCCCGCGGCGAGCGGGTACCCGACACGGAAACGGTCATCGACCGTGTCGTCGCACCGCTGATGTACCGCATCCTGTTCCGGCCCGACGGCCTGGAGACGGCCCGCGCCCGCGGTCTCGTGGCCTCCCTCCTCGCCGCGGCGCCCCGCTGAGGGAACGACCCCTGCGGGCGCCGGCTCACCCGGTGGCGACGGCTGCCAGGTGGACCGTGCCGTCGGGCAGCGGTGCGACGGCGATCCGGCCGGCCCGCAACGCGCCGCGGCCGTCCGGGCCGGGGATCCGGGCCCAGGCGGTCCACGAGCCGTCGGGCCCCCTCGTACAGTGCCGGGCCGTCCCGTCGCGGCCGACGGCGGCGACCTGCGCCGATCCGTCGGGCAGGCCCGCGATGCCGACGGCGACGGCCGCCGTGGTCGGGACGGCCGCGCCGGGCACCGGCCGGAAGCCGGTCCACGTGCCGTCGGGACGGCGCACCCGGTGGTGGACCGTCCCGTCGAGCCCGACGGCCAGCACCTGGGCCGATCCGTCCGGCAGCCCGGCGACGGCGAGGGCCTGCCCGGAGAAGGCGGGCGCTCCCGCACGGCCGGGGAGGCGCGTCCACCCCGTCCAGGTGCCGTCGGTGCGGCGGATGCGGTGGTGGAGGGCGCCGTCGGTGCCGTACGCGACGACCTGCGCCGACCCGTCGGGCAGGGCGGCGACCGCCGCTCGCACGGCGCCCCGGCGGCCGCCGGCCCGCCCCCCGGCGGAGGCGTCGCCGGGCATGGGCCGGAACCGGCCCGAAGCCGTCCCTGCGGCGGTGACGCGCCGGTGGTGGAGGGTGCCGTCCGCGGCGACCGCCACGATCTCGCCGCTGCCGTCGGGGAACCCTGCGATGGCGGCGTCCAGGAAGGCGCCGCCGTCCTGTCCCTGCGGTCCGGTCAGCCGGTACCAGGGGCCGGGCGCGCCTTCCGGCTTGCGGGTCGTCAGCCACAGGCCGCCGTCGGTGCCGAGGCCCAGCGTCAGGACGGTCCCGTCCGGAAGGCCTGCGACGGAGGCCCCGACTCCGGCGAATGCCGGCGCGCCCCGCACTCCGGGGAGAGCCGTGTGCCGCCCCCAGGAGCCGTCCGCGGCCCGTACCGCCGCGACGAGGGTGCGCTGCCCGGCGTCGTGGGGCGCGAGGCCCGCCGCGTGGAACCAGATGGGGTTGGTGGCGGCGACGAGCCGGTCGAGGGTGGTGGAGGCGGGTTTCAGGCGCCGCACCTCGGCGCGCGCGAAGAGTGAGCCCCTGCCCCAGCCGCGCCAGTGCAGCCTGCCCCTTCCGTCGCCCCCGGTCCGCGCCACCGCCATGACGCCCCACTCGGTGTGGAGGGTGATCACCGCGTCCGGGGCGCCCGACACCTCCGCCGTGACGTCGACGGCCTCGAAGAGGGCGAGCGGCAGCTCCTCCCCCGGGCCGGCCGTCGCCCCGTGCGCCGCTGCCGTGAAGTCCACCGCCACGCCCGCGTTCTCGGCGACGTACGACCGGCCCCGGCGCAGGGCGTCCAGGATCTCCGGCCGGGACAGCCCGGCCGCGTGGACGACGTTGTGGGGCTCGCCGACGGCGTCGGCGGGGCCGTGGGCGTCGCTGTTGCCCAGGCCGGCGATGCGTTGGCCCAGGCACAGCAGGCCGTGCCAGACGGCGATGTTCGCCGCGTCGTCCAGCGTCCAGGGGCCGTTCCAGATCTCCAGGGCGTCGACGCGGTCCAGCCCGAACTCCCAGAACGAGCCGGGTGCCGGCGTCATCGGGTGGGCGGCGACGGCCAGGCCGCCGAGGCCGCGCACCTGCCGGACGTGCCGGTCGAACACGTCCGCGTCGGCGGGCCCGTAGCGCCAGTCCACCCACTCCCCCTGCGGCAGGCCGACGGCCAGCCAGTGGCCGTGCCGGGTCGTGACCTCCTCGGCGTTCAGGACGAGCAGGTCGGCGGGGACGTTGCCGCGCCAGGAGAGGCCGGTGGAGCTGGTGTTGTGGTCCGAGGTGGCGATGAAGTGCATGCCGGCGGCCCGGGCGGCCGCCACCAGCCGGTCCGCGGTGCGCCCGCCGTCGGAGTGGACGGTGTGCAGGTGGAGGTCGCCCCGGTACCAGCCGGGGCCGCGCCCCGGCACCGCCGCGGGCAGGACGTCGTACGGGACTTCGGGCAGCGGTGGGCCGTGGTGCAGGGTGACGCTGATCTGCCACGGCATGCCCGCCGGGTCGTTGACGATCGGCCCGAGGGCGACGGACCAGCGGCCGGGCCCGATGGGGCCGGGGACGTATCCGGGGGTGGCGTCGGAGCCGGAGAGGGTGAACTCGCGGCGGGCCCCGCCCGACCAGCCGCGGAAGCCGGTCGGCCCGAACATGCCGAGGTCGAGCACGCCGTCCGCGGGGTCGAAGGCGGCGGCCACGGAGATGCGCCGGACGCCGTCCGGGACGTCGAAGCCGACGGACGCCCACTGGTCGAAGCCGTACGGCGAGTGCCCGCGGTAGGTGGTGGTCACCTCCCCGCCGCCCCCGGTGGCGGTGTCGGCCCGGGCGGGGACCGCGGCGGCGAGGCCGCCGGCGGCCAGGAGGGTGCCGAGGCGCAGGAGGTCCCGGCGGCCCGGCCCCGGGCCGGGGTCGCGGTGTGCTGCCGGGTGCGGGGAGCTGCCGTCCATCGGTCGCCTTTCCGTTCTCCGGTGGGGTGGGAGGGGTGGCGCGGAT
>NZ_RPSE01000360.1:0-6603 GCF_003949955.1 Streptomyces sp. WAC05292 | reverse complement strand
TGACTCTCTACCAGGTCCTGGACACGCTCCAGGACCTGCTGAGGTGCTGGACCGGCACCTGCACCACATGCGGTCGGCCCCTGGCCACACGCAGAACCAGACCCAGAACCTAACGAAGCACTACTAGGCCGCCTCCTTCTTCGGCTCCTGCAGGTTGGGCCCGTCCCGGGCGGCGCGGGCGGCGGACCCTGACGTACCCTCGTGTCTCGTCAGGGTCCCCGGAACCTGGCGGGAACCGGTTCGAGCTAGTTCGAGGGACTCACGTGGCAGAGGCGGAGCGCATCATCGGTACGCCGGAGGTCGGGGACGAAGCCCAGCCCGAGCCCGAGGCGCCCAGGGGGCGCCGGAGGATCGCGGCGCTGCTCGTCGTCGCGGTCATCGCCTACCTGCTCGACCTGGGCACCAAGATGGTCGTCGTGGCGGAGCTGGAGCACCAGCCGCCCATCCGGATCATCGGCGACCTGCTGCGGTTCGAGGCCGTCCGCAACCCGGGCGCGGCGTTCGGCTTCGGCGAGGCCTTCACGATCCTCTTCACGGTGATCGCCGCCTCCGTGATCGTCGTGATCGTCCGGCTGGCCCGCAAGCTGTACAGCCTGCCGTGGGCGATCGCGCTCGGCCTGCTGCTCGGCGGGGCGCTCGGCAACCTCACCGACCGGATCTTCCGCTCGCCGGGCGTGTTCCGCGGGGCCGTCGTCGACTTCATCGCGCCCGCCCACTTCGCCGTCTTCAACCTCGCCGACACGGCGATCGTCTGCGGCGGCATCCTGATCGTCCTGCTGTCCTTCCGGGGGCTCGACCCGGACGGTACCGTCCACAAGGACTGACGGGGCCGGGACCGGGGCCCCGCCGAGTCCGGCATACTCGACGGGTGAGCACGATTCCCGAGATCCGCACCCTGCCCGTACCCGACGGCCTCGAAGGCGAGCGCGTCGACGCCGCCATCTCGCGTATGTTCGGCTTCTCCCGGACGAAGGCCGCCGAGCTCGCCGCCGCGGGGAAGGTCTCGGTCGACGGCAGCGTCGTCGGGAAGTCCGAGCGCGTCCACGGCGGCGCCTGGCTCGAAGTCGAGATGCCGGCCCCGCCGCGCCCGGTCGAGGTCGTGGCCGAGCCCGTCCCCGGCATGGAGATCATCCACGACGACGACGACGTCGTGGTCGTCATGAAGCCGGTCGGCGTCGCCGCCCACCCGAGCCCGGGCTGGACCGGCACCACCGTCATCGGCGGCCTGGCGGCCGCCGGCTACCGCATCTCCACCTCCGGCGCCGCCGAGCGCCAGGGCATCGTGCACCGCCTCGACGTCGGCACCTCCGGCCTCATGGCCGTCGCCAAGTCCGAGCGCGCCTACACCTCGCTGAAGAACCAGTTCCGCGAGCGCGTCGTCGACAAGCGCTACCACGCCCTCGTCCAGGGCCACCCCGACCCGATGAGCGGCACCATCGACGCCCCCATCGGCCGGCACCCCAGCGCCGACTACAAGTGGGCCGTGACCCAGGACGGCAAGCCGTCGGTCACCCACTACGACCTGATCGAGGCCTTCCGCGCCGCCTCCCTGCTCGACATCAAGCTGGAGACCGGGCGCACCCACCAGATCCGCGTCCACATGTCCGCCCACCGGCACCCCTGCGTCGGCGACCTCACCTACGGGGCCGACCCGACCATCGCCAAGCGGCTGAAGCTGACCCGCCAGTGGCTGCACGCCGTGCGCCTCGGCTTCGAGCACCCCGCCGACGGGCAGTGGGTCGAGTTCGAGAGCGGCTACCCGGCGGACCTCCGGCACGCCCTGGACGTGATCCGCGCCGAGAGCGAGTGACGGGCGTGCCGGACCCCGCCGCGGCGCCCGCCCCGTTCACCGTCCGGCGCGCCACCTCGCCGGAGGACCTGAAGGCCTGCTTCGCGCTGCGCACCGAGGTGTTCGTCGTCGAGCAGTCCGTACCGGAGTCCGTCGAGTACGACGCCCACGACGCGGACGCGGTCCACGTCCTGGCCGTCGCGGCCGACGGGACCCCGCTCGGCACCGGACGGCTGCTGCACGGCCCGGCCGCCCTCGGCAAGACCGGCGGCCCGGCGGCCGGCTCCCTCGGGCGCCTCGCCGTCGCCGCGCCCGCCCGCGGCCTCGGCGTCGGGGCGGCGCTGGTCCGGGCGATCGAGGCGGAGGCCGCCCGGCTCGGGCTGGCCGAGGTCACCCTCGGCGCGCAGGTCCACGCCCTCGGCTTCTACGAGCGGCTCGGCTACGAGCCGTACGGCCCCGCGTACGAGGAGGCGGGCATCACCCACCGCGCGATGCGGCGCACGCTGCACGCCCGGGACGCCCGCGGCGCCTAAATCCCCGTCCCCCCGGCGGCGGGCTGGCAGGGTGGGGGAGTGGATCAGCTTGCCCTGCTGTTCGTGCTGCTGCTCGGGGCGGTCGTCTCGGTGCCCCTCGGGGACCGGCTGGGGCTTCCGGCGCCCGTCCTGATGACGCTGGCCGGGGCCGTGCTCGCCCTCGTGCCCGCCGTCCCGAACGTCGACATCCCGCCCGAGTACATCCTGCCGCTGGTGCTGCCGCCCCTGCTGTACGCCTCCGCGCAGCGCACCTCCTGGCGGCAGTTCGCGGCGAACGTCAGGCCGATCCTGCTGCTCGCGGTGGCGCTGGTCTTCGTCACCACCGCCGCCGTGGCCGCCGTCGCGCACGCCGTCGTCCCCGGCCTGCCGATCGCCGCCGCGGTCGCCCTCGGCGCGCTGGTGGCGCCGCCCGACCCGGTCGCCGCCACCGCCGTCGCCGGGTCGCTGGGGCTGCCCCGGCGGCTGGTGTCGATCCTGGAGGGCGAGGGGCTGTTCAACGACGTCACCGCGATCGTCCTCTACCACGTGGCCGTGGCCGCCGCCGTGAGCGGGAGCTTCTCCTGGCCGGAGGCGCTGGGGGAGTTCGTCCTGTCCGCCGTCGTGGCGGTCGCCGCGGGCCTCGGGCTCGGCTGGGCCGCGAAGACGCTGATGGGGCGGCTGGGGGACGCCACCCTGCGGATCGGGCTGACGCTGCTGGTGCCGTTCGTCGCGTACGTGCTCGCCGAGGAGCTGCACGGCTCGGGGGTCCTCGCCGTGCTGACCACCGCCCTCTTCCTCGCCGAGTACGCGGGCGACGCGGACGACGTGCTGGGGCGGCTGGCCGGGCACACCTTCTGGGAGATCGTGGACACGCTGGTCACGGGGGTGGCGTTCGGGCTGATCGGACTGGAGCTGCACAACGTCTTCGGCGTCGCGCACGGCCGCGAGGGCGAGATGGCCGGCTGGGCGGCCGCCGTCGTCGTCGTGGTCGTCGTGGTCCGGCTGCTGTGGCTGCTGCCCGCCGCCTGGCTCGCCCGGCGCCTGCACACCGGGCGCGACGTCGACGAGGAGATCCCGCTCGGCTGGCGCGAGAGCGTCGTCATGTGGTGGGCCGGCATGCGCGGCGTCGCCTCGGTGGCGCTCGCCCTCGCGATCCCGCTGACCGTGGCGGGCGGGGCGCCGTTCCCGGCGCGCGACGAGATCGTCTTCATCGCCTTCTCCGTGGTCACGGTGACGCTGGTGTGCCAGGGGCTGACCCTGCCGTGGCTCGTGCGCCGGCTCGGCGTGGAGGCCGACCCCGGCCCGGGGCAGGAGCTGCAGCGGCAGCTGGCGATCCGCGCGGCGAGGGCGGCGAAGCGGCGGCTGCAGCAGATCGAGGCGGCCGAGGACCTCCCGGAGGACCTGGTGGAACAGCTGTACCGGCGGGCGTACGAGCTGGGGGCGCGCATCAGCCCCGACATGGTCGACGAGGAGCGGCGCGAGGCGTACGCGCAGCGCGAGCGGCGGCTGCGGGACCTGCGGCGCATCCAGCGGGAGATGCTGTCCGCCGCCCGGCACGAGGTGCTGGCGGCGCGCAGCGAGCCGGGCGCGGACCCGGAGGTCGTCGACCGGGTGCTGCTCCACCTCGACGTCCGCAGCCTGCGGGCGCCGTAGCGGGCCGGGGCCCGGCCGGGTCAGGCGCGGGCGCGGGCGGTGACGCCCTCCGCGGCCGCGCCGCCGCCGGTCGGGCCCCCGGGCGGCGGGACGGCGGCAGCGGTCGCGATGCGGGGCAGGGCGTGGGGGTGGTGTTCCACCAGCCAGGCGAGCATGCGCTCGCGGACCGCGCAGCGCGCCGTCCACAGGTCGCCGGCGTCCTTCGCCGTGAGCACGGCGCGGACCTCGATCGTGTGCGGTGCGGTGTCGGTCACGGCGAGGTCGAGCGCCCGGCCGTCCCATGCGGGGACCTCGGCGAGGATCCGGCGGAGCTGCCGGCGCATGGCCTCGACGGGGGCGCTGTGGTCCAGGTGCCAGAAGACGGTGCCGGTCATCTCCGCGCCGCCGCGCGACCAGTTCTCGTACGGCTTGGCCGTGAAGTACGACACGGGCATGGTGATGCGCCGCTCGTCCCAGGTGCGGACCACCAGGAAGGTCAGGGTGATCTCCTCGACGGTGCCCCACTCGCGGTCCACGACGACGGTGTCGCCGATGCGTACGGTGTCGCCGAAGGCGATCTGGAGGCCGGCGAAGAGGTTGCCCAGCGAGGACTGGGCGGCGATGCCGGCGACGATGCCGATGAGGCCCGCGGAGGCGAGGACGGAGGTGCCGACGGCCCGCATGGCCGGGAAGGTCAGCAGCATCGCGGCCGCGGCGACCACCACGACGGCGGCCGTCACCACCCGCTGGATCAGCGTGACCTGGGTGCGGACCCGGCGGACCCGGGCCTGGTCGGAGGTGCGGCCGGCGTAGCGGGCGTACGCGGCGTCCACGACGGCGGTGGCGATGCCGGTGAGCAGCCAGGCCGTCGAGGCGATCAGTACGAGGGTCAGGGCGCGGCCCACGGCGAGGGTGTGGTCGGGCAGGATCCCGGCCTGCCGGTAGGAGCCGCGCAGCAGCAGCGCGCACAGCGCGAGCCGGAACGGCCGGCGGCAGCGGCGCAGCATCACCCACAGCGGGGTGTCGCCGGGCCGGGCGGCGGCGCGGCGCAGCAGCACGTCGAGCAGCCACCCGGCGGCCAGGGTGGCGGCGAGTGCGCCGCAGGCGTACAGGAGGGGCCGGAGAAGGGTGTCCGTGTCCATGGCCTTCCGCGTAACCGGAACACGCGCTCGGAAACTGGCACGATGTGTGGCATGGACATCATGCTCTTCCATTCGACGTACGGGCTGCGGCCCGCGGTGCACGAGGCGGCCGGGCGGCTGCGCGCGGCCGGCCACGAGGTACAGGTGCCGGACCTGTTCGAGGGGCGCACCTTCGAGACCGTCGAGGAGGGTGTGGCGCACCGGGACGAGGTGGGCCGGGACGAGCTGCTGCGGCGCGCGGTGGCGGCGGCCGCCCCGTACTCCGACCGCGGGCTGGTCTACGCGGGCTTCTCCTTCGGCGGGTCCGTCGCCCAGCACCTGGCGCTGGCCGACGAGAAGGCGCGGGGGCTGCTGCTCCTGCACGGCACGGCCGACCTGGGGGAGGACGCGTCGGTGGACGGGCTGCCGGTGCAGCTGCACGTGGCCGACCCCGATCCGTTCGAGCCGCACGACTGGCTGACCGCCTGGTACCTGCGGATGCAGCGGGCCGGCGCGGACGTCGAGGTCCACCGCTATCCGGGCGCCGGGCACCTGTTCACCGACCCGGGGCTGGAGGACTACGACGCGGAGGCCGCGGAGCAGGCGTGGAAGGCGGCGGTCGGCTTCCTGGACAGCCTGTAGGAGCGGCGGCGGAAGCGGCGAGGGGCGGGGCACCGGGAGAACCGGTGCCCCGCCCCTCGCACGCGGGCGGACGGGTCAGCCGCGGTAGGCGGTCCACATGCTGTTCATGCGGGCCACCTGGCCGGCGGTGAACTGGTACATGCAGGAGTCGTACGTGTAGTCCATGAAGTTGTGGATCGGGTCGGCGCCGGCCTTGCTGGCGCAGCTGTCGCGGCCGGTCGGGCACTCGTACGCGGCGCTCTTCTCGGCCGGGGTGTCGGCCACGGAGTCACCGCTTCCGTTGCAGCCGCCCTGGAAGGTGTGGTAGAGGCCCATCCAGTGGCCGACCTCGTGGGTCGCGGTGTCGCCCTCGTTGTAGTTGGCGGCGGAGCCGCCCGGCAGCGAGGAGTTGAGCAGGACCACGCCGTCCATCTTCGGCTGCGAGGCGTAGGAGCTGGGGAAGGTCGCCCAGCCGAGCAGGCCGCCGCCGAGGTTGGCGGTGTAGACGTTGAGCGCGTTCGAGCCGCCCTTGCGCAGGGCGTTCTTCATGTCCTTCTCGGCCTGGGAGCCGTGGGAGACGCCGTACCAGGAGGCGTTGTCGGTGTAGTCGGTGGAGACCAGCTGGAACTGGTAGCCGGCGTTGACGTTCCCGGTGCCCTGGCCGCTGTAGGCGGCGTTGAGGACGGCGAGCTGGTTGTTGATGTCCGTGGCGGACAGCTTGCCCTGGGTGCCGCTGTGGATGACGTGGAAGTAGACCGGGATGGTCGTGGCGGCGGTCGCCTCGGCGGCGCGCATCTGGCGCTGCGGGCCCATCTGCGACAGCTTCTTGGCCAGGTCGGCGTCCATGGCCTTGACCTGGGCCTCCGTCACCTCGTTGGGCTCGGCGGCGTGCTTGTCGTGCGGCCGGGCCCAACGAGGTGACGGAGGC